>CAZBGT010000092.1:0-1501 GCA_964491615.1 uncultured Muribaculaceae bacterium | reverse complement strand
AATATTATTAAAAAAGTTACTCCTTTATTTTTATGAATGTTTTCCATATGTTTTATTTGATGTAGATGAATATTTTTTAAAGGGAAACTAGTTTTTGAAGAACATTCTTTTGCATCAAACTCAATATAATAACCTTTATATAATCCATTATAGTCTAATGTAGAGGGTTCTTTAAAATAACCTTCTACATTATAACCAACAACTTTTTTAATACCAATAGGTGTAGGTTTTTTATAAATAAAAGCAATATCTTGTTCAATATAATAAACATTTGCTTTATTTATTAACTCCTCTAAAAATAAACCTCTGTTTTTATGACTAGTATAAGAGCTTTTCTTTTTTATTTTATTTGGATAATTCAAATAAACCACCTTAATTAATTATAACATATAATAAATTTAATTTATTGTTAAAAAAACAGTTTTACATATTTACAAACTTCCTGGAATGTTGACAAATACTATATAAATAGTATAATTTTTAGTATGGAAGGTGTTGTAAAAAATGTATAATGAAAAAATTTATTTAACTCCACAAGAGATATTAAACCATGAGTTTAAAATTGATGCCAGAGGTTATAGACCTCAGGAGGTAGATCGCTACTTAGATATGGTAATTAGAGATTATACAGAATATAAAAACATCATTAAAAAATTAGAGCAAGATATAAATTTTTTAAATGAAGACAATTTAAAATTAAAACAAGAACTAGAAAGATTGTCTTTAAAAAATGAAGAGCTAATGAACGTGGAACCTTCCGCAATTACTAATGTTGATTTATTAAGAAGAATTAGTAATTTAGAAAAAGAAGTGTATAACGAAAAAAGATAAACCTGGGCAAATGCTGCATATTTATTATGTAGAGGAAAGTCCATGCTCGCACAGTCTGAGATGATTGTAGTGTTCGTGCCAAGGGAAAAAATAACCTTGGGTAGTTTAACTAACGGCGTGGAAAAAGTCTTTTAAAGATTTGAGTATATGTAAAGTGCCACAGAGACGATTTTGTTGGTGACAACAAAGTGAAACGGGTAAACCCCACGAGCGAGAAACCCAAATTTGGTAGGGGAACTTTTACAAGGGAATTTAACTGAGTAAAGGATTGCAATGCAATAGATAAATATTTGCCACCTTAATCGGTACAGAACATGGCTTATAAGGTTTATTTATTTTTAAAGGAGTGAAAAATTTGGTTTCAATAGGTACTCTCTTAAGAGAGACTAGAGAAGAATCCGGAGTTAGCATTACTGAAGCTAGTAGTGATTTAGAAGTAAAAGATGTAGTGCTTGAAAATATCGAAGCAGGTAAGATCGGAGCTTTTAAAGATGTTTTTGAATTAAAAGAAATTTTAGAAACATATGCAATTTATTTAGGTTTAGATGAAGAAAATATAATTGATAGATTTAATGAATATATGTTTGAATATACTTCTAAAATTCCAGTAAGAGAACTCGAAAAACAAGTAGAAGAAAATAAAAAAGGTGAAGATAAAAAAAAGGTAGTG
>CAZBGT010000091.1:0-1640 GCA_964491615.1 uncultured Muribaculaceae bacterium | reverse complement strand
AAAACTAAGCATTATTACTGGTTTGATAAACTATATTTTAAAGAAAAAAAGAAATTCACAAAAAATCAAGAAAATCTTTTGAACACTAATATTATTAGTGACAATGAAATAACTTTTTCTGATGAATATATTTTTGAAAATGAAAAAATTGTTACTTCTTTTTTAAACGAATTAATTAAGAACAATAAAATTGATCAGGCAATTATATACAACAACTCTTTAGAAGAACAAATTTTAAAAATGTTTAAAAAAATCACTCACATAGAAAAACTTATTTTAAAAGATAACGTTCCCCTTTCTTATAAAATGTGTGAGCACATTGCTAAATCGAATATTAAATTATTAAGTTGCTCTAATATGCAAACTTACCTACTTGAATATTTAGATAAGTATAATGTGGTTGTGGAAATTAGAGATGAGTATTTATTTGTAAGTAAATTTATGCAAATGAATAGTTTAAGCACCTATTCCAAAATATTTTATAAAAGAAGTATTAACATTGAATTTAATTTAACCGAAAATGATTTGGATGACTTAGAAGCTTTTTTTAATATAAATAAATATCTCAAAGCTATTCATATAACTAATTATAACTTAGAAGATTTAAAAACAATTCTAGAGTTTATCAAAAAATATAAACTCAAAAATATTAAAATTACACTTCATCATAACATCACTAATATAGAAGATATAGAGTTTATTAAAAAGGAAAACATAAGACTTAAAAAATCTAAAAATTTAATATCGCTTTCTTATAGTAGGAAGTTTATTAAAGATAACATGTTAAAACAAACAAATGCTCAAATTTTAAAACTAATTGTTTTTTCTCTTTTATTAATAGTTTCGGTTAGCTTTGGCTATGTTTTTATAAACAATTATTTTGGTGAACGTGAAGTAATAAAAATAAGTGATGAAATACAACACGTTATTGAGAATGTCGATACCGAAGATATTGTAGAAGAAATACAACAAAAAGAAGATCTTTTAGTAATTAACAACTATATAGCAAGTTTAAGAACCATTAATAAAGATACCGTTGGTTGGTTAAAGGTAAATAATACCGAGATTGATTACCCTGTGGTAAAGGGATTAGATAACAAGTTTTATTTAAAGCAAAACTTCAAAAAAAATTATGCTCATTCTGGGTGGATCTTTATGGATGCTAGGAACAAAAAAGATATGAGTGATGATAATACTGTTATTTTCGGTCATAATATATATGGTAGCAACGTTATGTTTGGAACCTTGAAAAGAATTTATAATGGTAAATGGATTAAAGATGAAGAAAATTTAATAATTAAGTATGATTCATTATTTGGTAATTTAGAGTATGAAATATTTTCATACTATATAATCCCTCCATATGATGATTATTTAAGAATAAATTATCCCAACGATGCAGATAGATTACATTTCTATCTAATGTTAAAAAATCGTAGTGAGTACGACTTTAATGTTGAGTTAAAACACGATGATAAGATATTAACGCTTTCCACTTGCGAAGAAGGCGGTAAAAAACGATTGGTAGTTCATGCTAAACTAATAAAATAAAAGTACACTTTTGTGAAGTTCATTTAGGGATTAAATAAAAAATGTTTAGATGACACTTTCAAATGGGACAAAAAACACAGTAGAGTAAT
>CAZBGT010000090.1:0-1669 GCA_964491615.1 uncultured Muribaculaceae bacterium | reverse complement strand
AATAGATACGAAAGTTATGAAAAGGATAACATCCAAGATATTGTTACACATGTAAATATTGGATTAGATTTAGGGTTCTATAAAGATATTAAAGATACAACTAATTTAAATACTTTAGAAATAATTGCTAGTAAAAATCAAAAACTACCTAGTGACTATGTTCCAGATAATTTAGTAAATGTTTTAGGAGTACAAATGGTTGAAGAAGCCGCAGAGATGTTAAAGGAATTTATTGCGTATGCAAAAAAAGAAGGATATAACTTTAAACCATCCTCTGCGTATAGGAATTACTCATGGCAAAATAGTTTATATAGTAAATATAAAAAACAATCCGGTGAAAAAGCTGCGGATACTTATTCTGCAAGGCCTGGTCATTCAGAACATCAAACCGGTTTAGCAGTAGATTTAGGAAATACTTCTTGGTGGAACAATAATAGAAGCGGAATTAGAATTAATAAAGAAGAATACCAATGGATTTTAGAAAATTCTTATAAATATGGTTTTATAGTAAGATATCAAAAAGACAAAATAAAAATAACTGGCTACGTTGAAGAACCATGGCATTTACGATACTTAGGAGTAGATTTAGCCACTAAAGTAGTGGAATCACAACTATCTTTTGATGAATATTATGACCTACATTTAAAAGAATATTAATTTCTTTTGAAAAAGTGTTGACAAAGTTAAAATATATGTTATTATATTTATAGAGATTCACATTTATTAATTTATTTATTTAAATTAATGTCGTGGATCTCTTTTTTTGTTATTTAATATTCATAAAAAAAAGATTAGTTTATTAACTAACCTTTTTATTTTCTTTCTCTTCCTGCTGAAGTTGATATGTAAGGGATGATTTCGTATATCTCATTTCTTACTTTAGCAAATTGTTCAAACAAACTTTCTCCATAACAGTGAATTAAGAACTCATCGCTATTTGTATCTATTTCATGATCAGGGTTAAAAAGCATCTCAACTTCATCATAACCATAATCATTATTAATTAAAGCATTGTCAAACTCTTCTTCTGTTTCTAGATCAGATTGGAAAACATTATCTCTACACTCTTCAATTAAAAGTGGTTTATAACATCTAAAGTTTTCTTCGAACTTTTCTAAATTTAAAAATATTGTTTTATAAACGGGATCCATTATAGCAAAATCATATGTTAGATAGTTTGCGTCACAATATTCTTTAAAATCTTTTAATTCCTTTATTACTTTTTCAGTATTCATGATTGTATCAAACCCTAATTTTTTAGCAATTAATACTTCTTTTTCAAAATTATCACAAGCTTCTAAATCTAGACGAGCTTTTTGCATCGCATTCATTAAATACAATATATTATCCGTTGATAAGATTGGTAAAAAGGGTATATTTAAACCATCTTTTTTAGTTGTTTTAGGTTTTTTAAACTTAAATACATATGGTACAACAGTAGTTTTTAATTTATTTTCATCGTTAGTATAATATGATACTATTTTACATTCTGGGTATTGTAACGTCCCTGCAAGTTCTTTTTCATAAATGATTGTTTTCAAACAAAGCACCTCTTTCAGAGTATATAATAATATATATATTATAATTGTCAAGATTTGTTTACTTATTATGAGTTGTATGCTAATATTAATATGTTTATTATTTTTAATATTTCTTTCTTAAACAAGAG
>CAZBGT010000089.1:0-1671 GCA_964491615.1 uncultured Muribaculaceae bacterium | reverse complement strand
AAAAACTTTTAATGAAGTATTAAATAAAGCTTCACTATTAAGTAATGATATTATGATTTTAAGCCGTTATAAGCATAATTTAGAAAATATCGATGTAAGTTATAAAAAGTTAACAGTTCATGAATCAAAAGGCTTAGAAGCGGATATTATAATCATTTTAAACATGAGTGATAAATATTATGGGTTCCCTAGTAATGTTGAGAGTAATTACTTAATTAAAAACATTATTAAAGGAAGTGACACTTTTCTTAACGCCGAGGAAAGAAGACTTTTTTATGTTGCAATAACTAGAGCTAGGTTAAAAGTGTATTTATTAGTGCCAAAAGATAATCCTTCTTCTTTTATCAAAGAAATAAAAAAAGATACTAATGTATCTAAATAACTAGTGGCGTCCTTGAGAGGAGTTGAACCTCCGACTTACCCCTTAGGAGGGGGTTACTCTATCCAACTGAGTTACAAGGACATTATCTAATAATGGGACTAACCATAAAATTAAGAATAAATATAAAAGTCGTTCCTAATTTAAATGGCACCTTGTATCTTGCAACTTCATATAGAGAAACTAATTTATCACTAATATTAACTATCCAACTATCTAAATACATTGGATGTTTAATTGAAAAAGGAAACATATGAGCTTCAATAGCGTTATATTCTCTATGAGTTATATTAAAATCCTTAATCGCATTATGTGCCGCTACTTTAGAATGAGTAAATAAACTAACGCCTTCTATTTCAGTATCTAAAAAATAATCATGTAAAAGTGCAGCTTTAGTTATTTTTTTATAGTTTTTTAAACCTAACTTTTTAGAAATGTAATAAGCTGTTTTAGATACATTTAAAGAGTGAACCATTCTATTTATCCCATGATGGGCTTCATCTTTTAAATTTATAAATCTTTCTTTTTTTAATATTTCTGAAATTATATTATAATATTCCTTTTTCATATGTCCTTCTTCATTAAAAAAAACCATTTAGGCTCTTTTAAAATCTTAAAATAAGATTAGCATATTTAAGCATTAGAGTCAATTTGCTAACGCTTTAAAACATTTTCTTGACGTAAATCAATTACGTATTTAAATTTACCACTTTCTTTATCAATTTCCTCTATCGTTCCTTGATGCTTATTAATTACTTTAGAAGAAGGAACATTGTTAATATCACACATAATAGTTATTTTCTCAAAACCAAGTTCTTCGCCTTTTTGTTTAGCTAAGTAGAGCATTTCAGTACCATATCCTTTTTTTCTTTCACTTGGACGAACACCATAACTTAAAAATACTTCCTCAGTTTCATTATATACATAAGTAAACATTCCTACTATTTTGTCTTGGTCCATCGTTTTGGTGAAATAAGTACTACTAAATATATCTTTACCTTTTCTTTTATTGTTAATGTTTTCTACCCAATTTTCATAATCATCAATAAAGTGTTCAATACCCCCGCCACCATTTACAACAGCATTAGTTTGTAAAAATTCATTTGTATAATTTATTACTTGTTCTTTATCATCTAAATTGGGTTCTGCTAATACAATCATTTTCCCTCCTTGTATTTATTATACTAAAAAATAATGTTTATTAAATTAAAAAACTCTTAAAAAGAGTTTATGTTTTCATGGTCGAGAAGACAGGATTTGAACCTGCAACCCCTTGGTCCCAAACCAAGTGC
>CAZBGT010000088.1:0-1676 GCA_964491615.1 uncultured Muribaculaceae bacterium | reverse complement strand
AAAATATATAAAGAATAAAAGATATTATTCTTTTTTGAATTTGTATAAACAACTTTGGAAAGTTTTACATGAAAACTAAATTTAAATTATTGGATGATTCGAGAAAGTTATATATCAATTTAACAAAAAATGTTTTTTCAAAAATCCCTAAAGTTCACACAGGCTATAAAGAATTAATAAATAAACATAGTTTTTTAATCATTGAGACTATAATTAGAGCAAGAATTTTAGAAAAAGAAAGAAAAAAATATATTTTTGAGTGTTTAGTAAATATATCTGTTTTAGAAGAATTGATTTTTGCGTTGAAAGAAAGTAAAATAATTTCTAATTCAAAATTTTTAGATTTGATTAATAAAATTAATGAATTAAAAAGAATGACTAATGGGTGGTTGCTTAATGAAAAGAATAAGGAACATATACTATAAAAACCTAGAATTCGATATATTTTTACATTGTTTTTACCAGGTGAGAAAAACCTGTAAAAATAAAAGACTTTTATTTCTTTTTGAAAAAAATTTATATACAAACCTGTATTCAATTTTAGAATCCTTTAAAAAAAGAGAGTACGAATTTGATAAATATAATATCTTTATGATTCATGAACCTAAAAAAAGAATTGTAATGAGCGAAAGCGTTAAAGATAAGATAGCTAGTTACTACATTAGCGAATATTTATTAAAACCATATTTAAAACCAAGTTTGATACATAGCAATGTCGCGACAAGAAAGGATAAAGGGAGTAAATTAGCTTATAATTTATTTGAAGGGTTTATTAATAATACATCCAATAAGGACATTTTGATTTTAAGAATAGACATATCAAAATATTTTTATAGCATAGATCATAAAATTTTAATGGAAAAATTAAAAAGAAAAATAAAGGATAAATATGTTTTAGAGTTGGTGACTAAATTGCTTTCTAGAACAAATGACGGATATGTGAATGAAGTAATAAGAAATTTGAAAGAAAAAAACAAGGTTGAAGAGATTCCACTTTACAACTTAAATAAAGGACTTAGTATTGGGAATATATGTAGCCAGTTACTAGCGGTTTTTTATTTAAGCGATATTGACCACTACATTAAAGAAGAGTTGAAAGAAAAAAAGTACATAAGATACATGGATGATTTAATTATAATTTCTAATGACTTAAATAAACAAAAAAGAAATTATATACAAATAAGTAAAAAGTTAGAACAAGAAAACCTAATTGTAAATCCGAAGAGCAAAATCAGCAAACTTAAGGGAGGATTTACTTTTTTGGGCTACACATATAATATTCATAACGACAAGTTATATAAAAGAGTAAAAAATGTAAACTATAGAAGAATAAAGAAAAAACTGAAATATCTCAAAGCTAATAACGTTGATAAATATAATTTGTCAGTAATAAGTTACCGAGGGTATTCCCAAAAATTAATTGACAAATAATGTAATTTTGATATTATTAATTTATTAATTAACTATGAAGAAAAAAGAGATAAGTATTTAATTAAAAGAGAGTTAGTGGATGGTGTAAACTAACAATTAAACTTATTGGTATGGTTTTGGAGTTAAATCGTTTTATAAGCGTTAATTATAAAGAGCATAATCTTATGAATTAAGGTGGTACCGCGGAGAAATTCGTCCTTAAGACATAAGATTTTTATTTTAGGAGTAAAGATGAGAAAATTTGA
>CAZBGT010000087.1:0-1682 GCA_964491615.1 uncultured Muribaculaceae bacterium | reverse complement strand
TTAGCGTTTATTGATACAAAATCTAAAAAAATGGTGTTAAAAAAGTTAGGATATGTTATAATGAAATGCGTGTGTCCAGAGGGCGCAGGTTTGTTTAATATTTAACATAAAATTTATAGAAAGAAGGAATTTTATGCAAACAAATAGCGTAACATCTATTGTCGCTTTAGGTGGATTAGGTGAAGTGGGTAAAAATATGTATGTTATTACCCACAATGAAGAGATAATTATCGTTGATGCAGGAGTAATGTTTCCTGAAGATGAACTTTTAGGAATAGACTACGTAATACAAGATATTACATATTTAAAGAAAAATGAATCTAAAATAAAGGCATTATTTATTACACACGGGCACGAAGACCATATTGGAGGAATACCATTTTTATTAAATAGCGTTCACATTCCAGTAATATATGCACCTAAAATAGCCATTTCTTTAATTCAAAGAAAATTAGATGAAAGAGTAATTCATTATAAAAATCTTGAAGAAATTAACAGCGAATTAGTTGTTAAAACTAAATATTTTAATGTAGAATTTGTTACAACCACTCACTCTATACCTGATTCTTTTGCGATATCTATTGATACTCCAAATGGAACAATATTTTCAACCGGAGACTTCAAATTTGACTTAACACCAATTGGTCCTCCTACTGATATTCATAAAATGGCTCAAATAGCTACTAAAGGAGTTACCCTTTTATTAAGTGATTCTACTAATGCTTTATCAAAAGGATCTTCAAACAGTGAAAGTGTTGTTGACGATACTTTAAATAACATTATAGGAAAACACTTGGGAAGAATTATTATAGCTACTTTTGCTTCAAATGTTTATAGAATAAAACACATTGTTGAAACATCTAAAAAACACAATCGTAAAATTGTGGTTTTCGGAAAAAGCATGGAAGCAAGTGTTGATTTATCAATTAAAAATGGCTTGATAACTGACAAATCTATTTTTATCAAACCTAATGAAATTAAAAACTTTAAAAAGAGTGAAATTTGTATTTTATGTACTGGTTCACAAGGTGAACCTTTAGCAGCTTTATCTAGAATAGCAGATGGAAGTCATAAACAGATTACTTTATTACCTGATGATTTAGCAGTTTTTTCTTCAAGTCCAATTCCAGGCAACGCAGCATCTATTAATAGAGTTATAAATAAATTATATTTAAAAGGCATTAAAGTTTTCACTAATAGTGAATTTAGTGACATTCATACATCGGGGCACGCTAAGGAAGATGAACTTAAATGGATGTTTAGGTTAATTAAACCAGATTACTTTATGCCAATGCATGGAGAATACAGAATGTTAAAAGCTCATGCTAAAATAGCTACAGAATGTGGCATACCAGAAGACAATACTTTTGTATTAGAAAACGGACAAAGTCTAAATATCTTAAACGGTAAAGTAACCCGGGGGGAAAACATAACCGCTGGAGATATATATGTTGATGGTTCTCGTATAGGTGATGTTGGAAGTATTGTTTTAAAAGATCGTAAGTTAATGAGTCAAGATGGAATTTTAATAACCATTATAAACCTAGATGTTGGGAACAAAAGATTACTATTAAAATCAAATGTAACTGCTAGAGGATTTGTATTAGTTAATGAAAATGCAGAATTGATACGAAAAATAGAAAACCAAATTACAAATATAGTTAATAATTATTTAAATAAAC
>CAZBGT010000086.1:0-1684 GCA_964491615.1 uncultured Muribaculaceae bacterium | reverse complement strand
TAGATGACATAAAATATAGTTTTGACTTGTCTGAAGATGAAGTAGCGGTGATGTTTGAGATTAAAGATGAGCTTTCAGATGTTAGGGAAACCACTGATAGATTAATTGAATCAAACCGCTCTAAAATATTTCCTTTTTCAAAACTAGCTCAAGAGATTGACTATGTTTTCAATAAATTAAAAATAACCGAGGAAAAATTAAATAAGGCTTTAAAAAGTCTAAGTAATTTAAAAAATGATGAACTACGCGCTAGAGAACAATTAGAAGAGGTTAACAAAATATTATTTAAAGCAAAAGAAAAAGAAAATAGTTATAAGCTAACATCAGTTCCTAAAAATTACTATATAGAATTATCAGAGGCGATGCATGCTGTTGATGTACTCCAAAATGAATTAGATAAACGTCCTATTTCTATTAAAGTGTTAAATGTGAGAGTAGATACAGCAAGGGATTTAACGCTAAAAGTTTATAACACTATTAACGAAACTATTAAAACTGCTAAAATGGCTGAATCAGCAATTGTTTATGGAAATAGGTATAAACCACTAAATAAAGAAGTTAATTTTAATTTACTTAAAGCGGAGGCTTTATTTCACAAAGGAAATTATAAGACAAGTTTAGAATTGGCGATAAATGCAATCGATAATATTGAACCAGGTATTCACAATAGACTTCTTCAGGAGTATAAATAATGATTTATTTAGATTATTCTGCAACAACCCCAGTTGATTTAGAGGTATTAGATTCAATTAATAAAACTTCTAAACAGTATCTTGGAAACGCAAACTCAAAAAACAAATTAGGTTTTGAGGCAAAAGAATTAATGGATGCAAGTTTAAGACAAATTGCAAATATTTTACTTTGTAAAGAAGAAGAATTATATTTTACTTCTGGAGCTACACAAGCAAATAATATGGCTTTAATCGGAGTAGCTACTGCAAATCATAGGAGAGGCAAACATATTATTGTTTCTAATTTGGAGCATCCAAGTATTTATAAAATATGTGACTATTTAAAAACACAGGGTTTCGAAATAAGTTATGTAAAAAATGATGAAGAAGGCTTAATTGACTTTGAAAATTTAAAAAGTTTAATAAAAGAAGATACTATTTTAGTTAGTATTTGTGCAGTTAATTCTGAGTTGGGAATTAGACAACCTTTAAAAATGATTCGTCAAATAATAAAAAAAGAAAATTCATTAACGTATTTTCACTCTGATATGACTCAAGCATTAGGAAAATTAAATATAAATGTTACTGATGTAGATTTAGCTTCTTTTTCAGCTCATAAAATATATGGACCAAAAGGAATAGGGTTATTATATAAAAACAATTTAATAAAAATAGACCCAATCTTATTTGGCGGAGATAAATTAAGTGTGCTAAATCCTGGAACACCTCCACTTCCATTAATAGTTGGTTTTTCTAAAGCTTTAAGACTATCTATAGTTGATATAGATCGAAAAACAATTTTTGTCAGTAAGTTGAATGAAAAAATAACTGACGAATTAAAAAGTTATAAAGATGTTTTAATTAACAAAACAGATTATTCGATTCCTCATATTTTAAATATAAGTGTATTAAATATAAAACCAGAGACTATGTTAAGAGCACTTGAAAAACATCAAGTATATTTAAGTACTCAGACTGCTTGTTCAACTAAAGAAGAATCCCTTAGTGTTCGT
>CAZBGT010000085.1:0-1834 GCA_964491615.1 uncultured Muribaculaceae bacterium | reverse complement strand
ACGAGGAGTAATATGAAAGAAATTGTAAAAGAAGAATTAACCACTGATGAAGTAGCGGAACTAATTTTAAAAGAATATGGTAAAAAAATAAAAATAATTGATTTATATAAAAAAGTATGTAAGGAAATGGATAAAACTTTCAACGAAGAAGAGCTTTCTGATTTTTTTGAATTAATATCGGTAAACAAAAAGTTTGTTATCTTAAGTAAGGGTTTTTGTGATCTTCAATCTAGAAATATAAGCAATTTAGAAATCACAGACGATGAAGAAGACGAAGAGTTGGATTTAGACTTTGTTTTAGAGGATCTAGAAGAAGACGAAGATATATTTTATGAAGAAAATTATGACGATGATGATGATGATGAGGAAGAAGATGATTTTTCTAATTTAATTATAATAGATGATGAAGAATTAGAAGAAAAGTAATTATGTTATAATTAACGGGGAGGAATCATGTTTGAAAGACTAGAAAAAATAGAGAAAAAATACAATGAATTATCTTTAGAACTTCAAGATCCTTTAGTATTAAATGATTATAACCAAATAAAGACTTTATCTAAAGAATTAAGTAAATTAGAAAAAGTTATTGAATTATATAAAGAATATAAAGAATTAAATAAAAGTTTAGAAGAAACGGAATTAATGTTAACTAACGAAGAGTATAAAGAAATAGCTTCTGAAGAGATAAAAAACATTAATGAAAGAATTGACATATTAACAGAAGAGTTAAAATTAGAACTAATTCCAAAAGATGATTTTGATGACAAAAATGTTATTTTAGAAATTAGAGGAGCAGCAGGGGGAGATGAAGCCAATATTTTTGCAGGTGATTTACTTAAAATGTATACTTATTATGCAGAAAAAAACAATTGGAAAATAGAAGTGTTAAATAAGCAAGAAGGAACAAGTGGAGGTTTTTCTACAGTTGAGTGTGAAATAAAAGGAGAAAACGTTTATTCCAAATTAAAATTTGAAAACGGTTCACACAGAGTTCAAAGAATACCTACGACAGAAACCCAAGGAAGAGTTCACACTTCAACAGCCACGGTTCATGTAATGCCTGAAGTTGATGAAATAGAAATAGATTTAAAAGAAAGTGATTTAAAAATTGACACATATCACTCAAGTGGGGCAGGAGGGCAATCCGTAAACACTACTAACTCAGCTGTGAGAATAACTCATTTACCTACCGGAGTTGTAGTAACGTGTCAAAACGAAAGAAGTCAAATAAAAAATAAAGATAAAGCATTAAAAATGCTTAAAATAAAATTATATGACGATTTAATAACTAAACAAGCAGAAGAAATAGGTTCGTCCAGAAAAAATAAAATTGGAACAGGGGATAGATCAGAAAAAATAAGAACTTATAATTATCCTCAAAACAGAGTAACGGATCATCGCATTAATTTATCTATAATGGATTTAGATAGAGTTATGGAAGGAGACTTAGATACTATTATTGAAGCTTTAATAGCTGAGGATATTAGACTAAGACTTGTAGGTGAAGGTTTATAACAGGAAAAGAACAAATATTAAAACATGTAGCTGAAAGCAAACAAAAAAAAGCATTAATGAGACTAAAAAAAGGAGAACCGCTTCAATACATAATTGGTAATGTTGATTTTTGTAATACTAATTTAATTGTTAAAAAAGGAGTTTTGATCCCAAGGTTTGAAACTGAATATTTAGTTGAAAAAACAGTTAAATATATTTCTAAAATATTTAATGATAAACACATTCATATAGCGGATTTGGGTTGTGGTACAGGAGCAATAGCGATATCTTTAAAAAAAGAGCTTGAAAATTCATGTGTTGATGCTTATGATATAAATTT
>CAZBGT010000084.1:0-1892 GCA_964491615.1 uncultured Muribaculaceae bacterium | reverse complement strand
AAAAATACTCTCCTAAATATAATATATTATTAAAAGACGATAAAACATATCCTTATATTGAATATGTTACTAAACCTTTTCCTCAATTAAAAATTGTAAGATATCATACACATCTAGATAAAAAATATTTATATGGACCTTTCCCAAACGTTTATGCGGCTAGAAGAATTGTCAACTTGTTAAATAGGCTATATCCTTTAAAAAAATGTGCAGGACTACCTAAAGATGTTTGCTTGTATTACCATATAAAAGAATGCTTGGGGTACTGTAAATACGATATTAGCCCTAATAAGATTGATAACATAAATAAAGAAATTATAGCTTTTTTTGAAGGAGACAATAAAGTTATTAAAAACAAAATTAAAAATGAAATTAAAAGTCACAGTGACAATTTAAATTTTGAATTAGCTCAAGAGTTAAAAGAAGAACTCAGTTATATTGACATCGTATTAGATAAACAAAACGTTGAAATCAAAGATAAAGTCTCAAAAGATATAATAGGTCTATCTAAAGAAGAAGATTATCTAGGGATCAACATATTATTTATAAGAAATGGTAAATTGTTAGGTAGCCATTTTAATACTATTAGTATTATCAACAATAATTATGATTCGCTAAATCAATATTTATATAATTTTTATCTTAAACATGAAGTACCGAAGGAAATACTTCTAAGTTCTTTTTATAAAAAACATATATTAGAAGATATATTTAATTCTAAAATTTTATATCCTTTGAAAGGTGGTAAGAAAAGGCTACTGGATTTAGCAATTGAAAACGCTAAAATTAATTTAAAAAACTCTTTTATTAATATCAAACAAAAAGAAAATATAACTATACATGCGAATAATAAGTTATCACAACTATTGGGCATTAAAATAAACAAAATAGAATCGTTTGATAACTCACATTTATTCGGAGAAAATTATGTGGGTGCTATGAGCGTTTTTGTTAATGGTATACCTAACAAAAACAAATATCGTAAATTTAAGTTGAAATTAAACAAATCCAACGACACTGAGGCTATGAGAGAAGTGATTTATAGAAGGTATAATAAGGCAATTATAGAAGATGAGGTTTTACCTGATTTAATCATTGTTGACGGTGGTAAAGCTCAAATAAACGTAACGAAAAAAGAATTAGCTAATCTTGGTTTATCTATTAAAATAATCGGTTTAGCAAAAGATGATAATCATAAAACAAATAAAATTATTCACGGTGATACCTTAAATGAAATTCAAATAAAAGATGATCATTTATTTTTATACTTAAAACAAATTCAAGATGAAACACATCGTTTTGTTGTTAATTATCATAGAAACCTTAAAAATAAGCTAAATTCTAAAAGTTTTTTAGATAATATAAATGGCATTGGAGAAAAAAGAAAAATTCAGCTTTTAAAAAAGTATAAAACAATTAATAATATTAAAAAAGCTTCCGATACTGAACTCCAAGAAATATTACCTAAAAATGTTATAATCAACTTAAGGGAAAGGTTTGATATGCAAGATGACTAAATTTTACAAATTGAATACATTGAACGATTTTTTATTCAACGAGAAACCTAAATCCTTTTTAGATCCAAATTACATTTATTTAAAATCAAATAAAATAAGTACAACCGAAATAAGAAAAGGAAATAAAGTTGGTAATTATTTCACAAGTGTTTCGGGTAAAGTAATTAAGTTTCAAAATGGTTTTTACATCATAGAAAATGATTTTCGCGAAGATGAAATAAGTAAACCAAAACAAAAAATATTTAAGTCAATGAAAAAAAACTTAATTATAAATTGCATTGATGATGAACCTTATACCTTTTTAAATGAATTTTTACTTAATAGATACTATGATGAAGTATTATCTATTACCGATCAGTTTGAGTTTATTGATAT
>CAZBGT010000083.1:0-2050 GCA_964491615.1 uncultured Muribaculaceae bacterium | reverse complement strand
AATATTCATATTTTTTATTTCCAAATAAACTTCATCACTTAACGCTTTTAAACTTAATATCCTGTTATCATAATTCACAATCAAATTTTCGGACGGGATCAAAGTAAATGAATCTAAATTGATGTTAATACTTATTTCAACATCCAAAGGCAATATTAAATTATCCAACTCTGGAATATTACCGTTTAATAAGTTATTTAAATTATTAATATAAGGATCTAAGTAATCTAATTTATTTACAATTTTATCCGATGCATAAAACTGAACTTCTGGATATAAATAACTTAGTATTTTAAGTTGAGTTGCAAACATTATATAATAATCAGTTCCATTATCTAAATAGCTACCCCAGAAAATTATTCTTTCTATTTCTCTAATATCATCTTCACATAAGTAACCTTCTATGTCATAACTTTTATAATTAATATCTCCCATTTCAATCCAGAAAGATCTATCAGTAACAGGTCCAAAAAATAATGGAAAAAATTTTTCATTAGTTTCGACGTTCACAAATTTTTTAAACTCTTCTCCTCTAGGCATTGTATGATTATATGTATAATAATATCTGGCCGGAATTTCTGTGAAATCATAAAAATATTCATGAGCATGAACAGTTTTAATAGATATAACTAGTAATAAAAACACAAGAATTTTTTTCATATTTCTCCTTTCAAATATATTAAAAGAAAAAACATAGTAATTGTAAACAATCTTTTTTAGCGAAAATTAGCTTAATTTGTCAATTTTAGCAATTTAGATAAAAAAATAGTTAATAAAATGGCTATAAAGATTCCCTCATATGGATTAGTTATTATTGTAAACACTATTGCTAATAAAGAAAACATAACCGAATAAACAATTTGTTTATTAAGAATGTAAGGACTTGTTAAAAAATTAGGTAGTAAATATATTGTAACTAGTAAAATATAACCATAAGGAATACTTGCAAAATCAATTATGATAAAAAAACTTAGCAATATAGTAATTGAAAAGTATACACCACTACTTATTAATGGAATATATTTTTTATAATAAAAATTGGTAGATAAAATCAAAAAACTCAATATTACTAATAAGACATTACTAGAAAATAAAGAACCAAAACCTTTTCCAATAAAAATATCCAAAAAATTATAATTGTAGGAATATAGTATTTCACTAGTGTTTAAGTAGCTGTATGAGTTTAAGTAAATAAGTACTAAAGCTAAAACTAATTTAAATAATATTGGGAAAATAACTTTTGTTTTGTCTTTTAAAATAATTTCTAACGTCATAAATATAAAAAGACATATTGCATATAAATAAATATTTACTGAAAACGGTATAAATAATAAGATCACCATCCACATATAATTTTTTTCTAAATTTAGCTTTGATTTAATTTTTGAAAATAAATAAAGAAGCAAAGCTGTTATTACTAGTAATAAAATAGGTTTAAGTGCTACTAAAATATCAACTAGTCCCTCTTGATACAACAGATAACTGTTTTTATAGAATCCATAAAGTATTAATGGGATAATTGAATATAAAATCCAATTGTGAAAATTATTTTCTTTTTTATACTTTAAATAAACATTATTCATCTTTATCTCCTAAAAATATATTCTTAAAGTTAATATTAGAAGGGCAAATATAAGTACACATTCCGCATTCGTCACACCCTTTAGGTTTTAATTTAGATTTTAATGATATTTTAGGGTTTAATTTTAAATGACAAACTTTTAAACAAGCGCCACAATTTATACAATCTTTTGTTTTATTAGCTTTTTCGGATTTAACAATAGAAATAGAATCAATACTAGAGTCTAGCACTTCATTTTGATTAATTACTTTTCCTTTCATTAAACCATTAGCGATATATATATAATCTTTTTTATATGGAATGTATTTATTTTTGATTACTTCTTCAAAAGAAATATGGTTTTTGATATTTAAGAAAGAAACTTTTTTCGTTACGGTATTAATAATTGTAATATTATTAGTATCTAATTCGTAACCTTTTTTTTCTTCATGCAAGATACTTAATATTTTTTTAGGCGTTAATATAGTT
>CAZBGT010000082.1:0-2106 GCA_964491615.1 uncultured Muribaculaceae bacterium | reverse complement strand
ATAGAAATTCTGTTTATATAAATCCTAAAGCAAAATTAGATGCAATGTATGTAGAAGAAAACTACAGGAATAAAAAAGTTGCTACTGGTTTAATAACGTATTTTGAAAACTGGGTAGAAGAAAAAAATATAACCATAATTGAAGTATCAGTTTGTGTTTTAAATAATAAAGCATTAAACTTATATATGAAAACTGGTTATCAAGAATATAAAAAAATATTATATAAGAAAAACTAAGAGAGGAGAATAATGATGAAATTAAACAATTGTCCTAGTTGTGGATCAGAGCATATTTATGAAGATGGAAATTTTTATGTATGTTCAATATGTGGACACCTTTGGGACGAAGAAACAAGAATTGAGGATGAACAAATACTGGATTCAAACGGTAATGTGTTAAATGATGGGGATACTGTATTTGTTATAAAAGATTTAAAAGTGAAAGGAAGTTCTAAACCTATAAGACAAGGCACGAGGGTTTCTAATATAACCTTAGTACCTAATGCAGCTGATGGACATAACATTAGTTGTAAGATTGATGGAATTGGTTCTATGAAATTAAAATCTGAATTTGTTAAAAAATAAATTATTTTATTAAAGTAAACAAGGTTTTATAAAATTGATACCTTGTTTTTTTTATAGTATAATTTTAATTGAGGTAATATGTTAAATAAAAATAAATTAAGTAAATATGCAACTAGTGATAAAGATGCATTTAGACTAAGAAAAGAAGAATTATATGAACAACCTTTTTTTGAGGATATAGATAGAATATTATATTCTCTTTCTTATATGAGGTATTTAGATAAAACTCAAGTGTTTACATATCAAAAAAATAATCATATAACTAAGAGGATGATTCATGTTCAATATGTTAGTAAAATAGCTAGAACTATTGGAAGAAAATTAAATTTAAATCAAGATTTAATAGAAGCTATAGCGTTAGGACATGACTTAGGTCATACTCCTTTTGGACACGTTGGCGAAGCTTTTTTAAATGAAATAAGTTTAAAATACACCAACACTTTTTTCAAACATAACATTCATAGTGTAAGACTTTTAAAACATATAGAAAAACATGGACAAGGTTTAAATATAACTTATCAAGTTTTAGATGGAATAATGTGCCATAATGGAGAAATCCTTTCCAATGTATATTACCCAGCAAAAAAAGATGCAGAGATGTTTTTAAAAGAATATGAAGAAAGCTATACTAAAAATATAAAACTAACTCCTTCAACTTTAGAAGGGTGTGTAGTTAGGATAAGTGACCTTGCTGGTTACTTAGGTAAAGATATTGAGGACGGATTAAGATTAGGAATAATAAAAAAAGAACAAATTCCTCAAAACATTATAAATGTATTAGGTTTAACTAATAAAGAAATTGTAGATACAATTATAAAAGACATTATAAAAAATAGTTTTGGAAAAAATTATATTAAATTAAGTGAAAACATATTTAATGCAATGAAAGATTTAAAAAAATTCAATTATGATAACATTTATATTAATGCTTATACTGATGAAGAGAGAATCGAAATAAATAATATGTTAAATGAATTATTCAAACACTATTTAAATGTACTAAATAATAATCAAACAAATTCTTTAATAGTAACGTCATATTTAAATAACTTAACAGATGAATATAAAAAAAATAGTAATGAAAGAATAGTAATAGATTATATAGCGGGAATGACTGACGAATATTTTCTGAGCGAATATAATAAGATAAGGAAATAATATGAAATACAAATTTAATTTTGGAACACTTCATTTAATTAAATCTAAAAATTCTAAAAGATGTTCTATGGAAATAATTTTTTCTAGTGAGATAAAAAAAGAAAATATTAATAAAAGATATTTTTTAGCAAACATTTTAAATGAAGGAAATAAATTATATGAAACAAAAAGAGAATTAAGTATCAAACAAGAAGAAAACTTTTTACAACTATATCATGTGACTAATACAAGAAGCGGAAATGTAAATTCTATTTCAATCTCTTCATCTTTTATTAGTCCTAAATACATTGATGAAAAAGAATATTTAAAAAACGTTTTTAATTTTGTTTTCGATGGTTTAAAAAAGCCTGATTTTGATACTAAT
>CAZBGT010000081.1:0-2220 GCA_964491615.1 uncultured Muribaculaceae bacterium | reverse complement strand
TTTAATTTATGGAGAGCATGACATTATTAATCCATTTCAGTTAGATAAAGAAGAACTATTAGTGGAAAACATGACCAAATTCAACTATCCTAAAGAATCAATATATAATTTTTATGAATTATTAGATAACTTTTATTTAAAAGAAAAAAACAATTTAAAACCAAACCCGTATTTATACGAAATTCAAAAAGAGTTAATAAATATGTTTGTTTTTAGAAAAGTAATTAAAAATTGCGGTACAGATGAAGTAAAAGATTTTAAAGAGACCTTATTTTTAAAATCATCACAAAATGAATTTGCTTTAAATATCGTGGAAACATATTTAAAGGAAAACGCTGAAGAGCTTGAAAATTATTTTTTAGAAGGCATGAAAAAAGAACCTCCAAAAAAAGTGAAAAGTTTATTATCTCCCGAGGCTTATCGCGTAATTAATCAAGATTATACAACGGTGAACTTGCTGTCTTGTGAAGAGGTCGAAAGAATTAATAATCTAGTATATGATGCTTTAAATGTTAGAAAAAACGCTATCAACTTCGATTATTTATTTGATAAAGCGTTAGCTGATTTTTACAAAAAGGATGAAAAATTAACATCAGGAAATGGGTACGTAGACACATTACTTGTAATGAGCGTGATTGCTACTATAGTAATGGTAGTAATAGTGTTTACGTTATGGTTTTTATAAAATGAAATTAAAAATTAAAAATAAAGAATATGAATTAATTAAAAATGAAAATGATTCATTTAATTTAAGCGATGTAGAAGAATTATTTACAGAATATTTTGATAACTTCGACTATATTTTAGGGGATATTTCTTATGACAAGCTTAGATTAAAAGGTTTTTGTGATAAAAAAAACAAAATATTTAAATCTTACAATGATTACAACAAAATAGATGACTATATAAAAAATAGATGCTCGAAGGGTTTAAAATATTTTATATTGAAAAAAATTGATAACAAATGAAAGCTATGTTATAATTTTTTATAGTAGAAGGGATTGATTAGTGATGAGGATAAAAGTTAGTTTAAATAATGGAACTGTTGTTGAAAAAGAATTAATAACAGCTTTTAAAACTTCGATAGGAGAATATGTAGTTTTAGATAACGAAGCAGTAGGTAGCATGGGTTTACCTATTATTTTAGTTTCAAAATTAAATAACAATAACTTAGATAAAATAGTAGACCAACAAGAGTGGGAACAAGTAAAGGAATTTTTAAAAACTATTATCTCAAACGGTAATATGAATTATATACCAGTTGTTAAGGAACTAGTAGGAGCAGAAGTATTCTATACTCAATTAACTCTTCCTGAAGCTTCATTTGGAGCACTTAAAAATAACTACACTATTATTTTAGAAGAGGAAAAAACTAATAATGCTAATGTATTACCAGAAATACCTTCAGTAGAAGAAATTCCTGAACCTACAAACATCTTAGAAAAAGCATTGGAAGAACCAGTTACAGAACAACCAGTATTAGCACCAGTTGAAGAACCGGTAGTGGAATCTGTAAAGGTATCTGAGGTTGAACCTGTTTTACCTGTAGAACCTCAACCAGTTGTTGAACCAACTCAAGTGGTAGAACCGGCACCGGTTTTAGAGCCTATTACAACTCCAGAAATACCAACTGCAGAACCAACACCAATTGTAGAGCAACCTGTTGATCAAAATAAAATATTGAAAGAAGAGTTTTTAAAATCGTGCGAAGAGTTATTCGATAACTTAATCGAAAAATTAAACAAATAAAAATTAAGCAAAAGCTTAATTTTTTTTATTTAAATAGTCGTATCAATTACTCCCTTTAAAGTAGGGATTTCTTCTTTTAAAAATTCATATACCATATTATTTAAGGTCATATCCTTTGCAATGCAACCTGCACAAGCACCATATAGTTTAACATACACATAATCATCTTCGTATTTAATAAATTCAATGCCGCCTCCATCCATTTCTAAATAAGGACGAACATTATCTAAAACTTCTAAAATTTTTTCTTCCATAATAATAAAAGTATAGCAAATTTATCGAAATAAAAAAAGATTAACTTTTAATCTTGTTTTTTTGATGGTGGCTCCAGCAAGAATTGAACTTGCGACACAAGGATTTTCAGTCCTCTGCTCTACCGACTGAGCTATGAAGCCGCTGGCGGTCCCGACCGGGATCGAACCGGCGATCTTCTGCGTGACAGGCAGACATGTTAACCGCTACACTACGGGA
>CAZBGT010000080.1:0-2390 GCA_964491615.1 uncultured Muribaculaceae bacterium | reverse complement strand
TTTAATTTTACATGCTGTATTTTTAAATTTAAATATAACAGAAAAAGAAATTATGTTATCTATGATATAAATTATAAATATTGCTACAGCAATTGCAATAAATAATTTTGCGTTTATATATGTAAACAAACTTTTTAAAAAAGGATTTATTATATATGTAACAAATAAAGCTAATAGTCCAAAAAGTGGCAAAGTATTTAAAGTGATTCTTCCATTTAAATTAAATCTGTCATTTGAGTAGTCCCACCATCTAGCTTTAAATAGTTTTTCCATTGCATAACTAGTTAAATATTCTAATATCGCAAAAAATACTATTGAAGCTGAAAAAAGTAATAAGGGATCTTGCTGATATTTACTTAAATAAAATAAAATTAAAACACCACCAAAACCATATATTGGCAAAATTGGTCCTAACAAAAAACCTCTTGCCTTTACTAGTCTTTTTTGTTTAATGCTCACTGCCATTATTTCGAAAATCCAACCGATAAATGCATAAATTATAAAAAATACAAAGTAATAACTGATATTGTACATTATTTTCCACCTCTTTTAAATAATATCAAGTAAGGTTTTATTTAAAATATTTTTTTAACATTTGTTCTAAATCTTTTATATTTAATGGTTTAGGCAGATAATCATCAAAACCCAATTTTAAATATTTCTCTTTAGAATTAGCCTCTACATCTGCAGTAACAACAATGATCGGTTTTGCATATTTTTTTTCTTTTAAAATCTTCATGGTTTCAGTACCACTTAATTCAGGCATCATTTCATCTAACAAAAGTAAATCGTGTTCCAAACCTTGCTCGACTTGCGCGATACACTCTTTTCCGCTTAACACTGCAACTACTTCTAAATCATATTTATTTAATATCTTTTTTGCTACCTTCAAGTTCAATTGATTATCATCAACTAGAAGTATTTTTTTACCAGAAAAATCTAGCGTTTTGTCATCTTCTTCTAATTCTTTTACTAAATGCTTATAAGGAGCCTCTATTATTAATTTTTGAGGCAAAGTAGCGGTAAATTTGGAACCTGACCCGTATACACTTTGAACATTTATGGTTCCTCCCATTAATTCTAAAAGATGTTTAGTTATTGCAAGTCCTAGACCAGTTCCCTCAGTAGTTGTGTTTCGATCTTCTTTTAATCTGCTAAATTTAACAAATAGCTTTTCAAATTCTTCAGGTTTTATACCTCGACCAGTATCTTCAACAGAAATTATTAATTTTATTACATTACCACTTCTAATTGAATTTACTTCAAAAGTAACGCTTCCTTTTTTTGTGTATTTTATTGCGTTTGTTAGTAAGTTTAGTATTATTTTTTTAACGTTAGACACATCACCAAGTAATTTATTTGGTAAGTCGGGAGCAATTTTCACATGCAAGTCTAAATGCTTTTCTTTTAATTTGAAGTCCACTAACTTTAATATATTATCAAGCATTTCATGAGGATCATATTCTCTATCTAACAATTCTATATCTCCAGATTCAATTTTTGACATATCAAGAACATTTCCTACAATATCATGCAAGGTGTTTGCTGCGGTAATAATGTCTGTTGAATTTTCTACAGTTTCTTCTAATGTTTTTGCTTCTTTATTTAACTGACTAAATCCTAATATTGCATTAAGTGGGGTTCTTATTTCATGACTCATACTAGCTAAAAAATCAGTTTTAGCACGATTTGCTTTTTCAGCCATTTCTTTTGCAAGTTCCATCTCATGTAGCATTTTTAAATCAGGATTTTCAATCGTATGGTACATTATTAATGCTACAAATGTTAATATAATTGAAATAAAATTAATTTCAGGAATAACTATTCGTAAAACGGCTGCAATTAGCATAAAGATTATTAACATAAATATGGGTATATATTTTATACGATGTTCTTTACTTGTTTCTGTTTTGGGTAACAAACTAGCAATTATTATCATAATTATATAAAAGGTTGAAACAACTAAACCAAATACAGTTAACGGACCTTTAGAATCTAAAATTCCATCTTGATTTATAATTGTTACATCCAGTAAAAGAGCTACAGTAAAAAATATGATGTTTGCTCCAATTAAAATGTATTTAAAAGAATTGAATTTTTGAGCTTTAGATAATTGTAAAACGTAATAAAAAATCAAGCTACACCAACTAATTAAAACAATTACATCTAACTTATTTAATATTGTTAAAATTAAAATACTGCCTGAAGTAATAGAAACAACTACTATCATTGTTGTGATAAAAGCCTCTATTGCATTTAAAAGAATAATTTTTCCAAAAATTTTAGTTTCTTTTGTTTTAATTCTTTTTTTTGAATAAAATAAGATATTTAAAAAAATCGCAATAGCTAAAGCACAACCTATTAAATATATATTACTCATTATCTACTCC
>CAZBGT010000079.1:0-2427 GCA_964491615.1 uncultured Muribaculaceae bacterium | reverse complement strand
TTTCAAATGATACTTTTAAAGTAAAAATAAATAATATAGAGCATGAGTTTTCAAATCAAATAAAAACCAAAGGCTATATTTATAATATACTTATTACTATTGCGGTTTGTATGGAGTTGAATATATCAATTGATTCAATAAAAGAAGGTTTGAAAAACTTTTCTCATACAGAAGATAGATTAGATATAATTAATACTAAATCAAACGTAAAAATTATAAACGATACATACAACGCTAGTGCAGCATCGATGATGAATGCTATTGATTATTTAAAAACCTTTAAAGATAAAAGAAAAATAGCTATATTAGGTGATATAAACGAACTTGGTAAATATGCAAAAGAGGAACATTCTAAAGTTGGTAAATATATCAATGGAGTGGATGTATTAATAGCGACAGGTAAAAACGCTAAATACATTTATGACTTTACTAAGTTAGACCAAAAATATTATTTTAATACAAAAGAGGAATCTAAAGAATTTGTTAAAAACTTTTTAAAGTCTAATGATATTGTTTTAGTTAAAGCTTCAAACGGAAACAAATTTATAGAAATAGTAGAATTTATTAAAAATAACTTTTAATATGATATAATTTTTTTAGGAGGGATTATGAAGAGAAAAGAGATTTTGTTAGAAAAAAACAAATTAGCTTTGGCTTGGAAGAAAATAGGTATTGTTGTTATTATCATATTCGCTTTGGTATTTTTTGGTTTAATAATAAATGATAATGCTTATTCTTTAGGAGCTGGAGAAGCATTTGTAATGTTTCTTGCAATTGTTGGGGTGGCTGTTTTATACGTAATAATTACTTTTTCAATCAAAGAACACCTTCAAATACTACATGATTCAAGGAAAATACAACTACAAACTTTTGAGTTGTTAAAAAAAATAAATAAAGAAAAGGAAGGTAAATAGTAAAATGTGGAGTTTTTGGTTAACTGTAGTAATTGTTTTATCAATTATTGAAGTATCCACAGTGAATTTAGTTTCTATATGGTTTATAGCTAGTGCTATAGTATCACTAGTTATATCGTTAGTTTACCCAAACTGGTTTTTAGAATTTTTTACTTTTGTTATTTTAGGTGTAGTACTTTTGGTTACAACTAAACCTATTATAAAAAAATATATTAAAATTAAACCAGCTAAAACTAATTTAGATAGAGTAGTAGGGATGAAAGGAATAGTAACCGAAAATATCTCTAAACACAAAACAGGAGAAGTTAAGGTTGACGGAAAATTTTGGTCAGCTCAAGCAGACAAAACTATAAAAAAAGATGAAGAAGTAATAGTAGAAAAAATAGATGGAGTGAAATTGTTAGTAAGAAAGGAAGATAAATAATGGAACCATTAATAATAATTTTAGTAATTGTATTAGTAATTGTACTGCCTAATATAAAAATTGTACCTCAAGCATCAAGTTATGTAATTGAAAGACTTGGATCATATCACAGGACTTGGGAAAATGGTCTTAGAGTAAAAATACCTTTTATTGATTCAATTAGACAAGTTGTAACTTTAAAAGAAGTAGTTAGAGACTTTGACCCTCAACCAGTTATTACAAAGGATAACGTGACAATGCAAATTGATACAGTTGTATATTTTCAAATAACTGATCCAAGATTATATACTTACGGAGTTGAAAATCCAATGATGGCAATTGAGAATTTAGCCGCAACTACGTTAAGAAATATAATTGGGGACTTAGAATTAGATGAAACATTAACTAGTAGGGATATTATCAATACAAAAATGAGAGCAATCTTAGATGAAGCAACAGATCCATGGGGAATTAAAGTAAATAGAGTAGAGGTTAAAAACATATTGCCTCCAAGAGACATTCAAGAAGCCATGGAAAAGCAAATGCGTGCAGAACGTGAAAGAAGAGAGAAAATTCTTCAAGCTGAAGGTGAAAAAAGAAGTGCAATATTAATTGCAGAAGGTGAAAAAACAAGTAAAATTTTAAAAGCTGAAGCTGAAAA
This sequence comes from uncultured Muribaculaceae bacterium, assembly GCA_964491615.1. Lineage (GTDB taxonomy): Bacteria > Bacillota_I > Bacilli_A > RF39 > UBA660 > CAKOSP01. The sequence goes on along the minus strand of CAZBGT010000079.1, from coordinate 449 downwards.
AGAGGCGCAAATTAGAATTGCGGAAGGTGAAGCTGAAGCAATAATTAAAGTAAAACAAGCTGAAGCTGAAGGAATTGAATTAATAAAAGGTGCAAAAGCAGATAACGCAGTACTTGTACTAAAAAGTTATGAAACATTAGCAAAAGTAGCAGATGGTAAATCTACTAAATTAGTAGTACCAGCAGATATGCAAAATGTTGCGAGCTTTGGTTCAGTTTTAAAAGAAATATTAAAAGAAGATAAAAAATAATCTTCTTTTTTATTTGTATTATAAATTAATATATTTTATGATGTAGGTGGAGGCTTTATGTATGCACTTGTTTTAATTGAGTACCCAGTTAAAAGTTTAGATAAAACATTGACTTATAAAATTCCTGATAATTTAAAAGATAAAATAAAAAATAACATAAAACGTTTAATACCTTATAATATTAAAGAAGTTATTGTGT
>CAZBGT010000078.1:0-2455 GCA_964491615.1 uncultured Muribaculaceae bacterium | reverse complement strand
GACTAATGTTTTGCTCAACTTGTTTGATGGACTTATAATAACAAACTTACTATAGTAGATTTAGTAACATATAATTCATTAGTTATATTTTTTCTAAACCCTATAAAAAATATAATAGACAGCATGCCAAAGTATAATTTTATAAAAGCATCGTTAGATAAATTAAATGAGTTTATGAATATTGAAATTAATTTGGATAAAACTTTTCAAGATTTAAAACATTTTGATATTAAAATTAAAAATGCTTCTTTTTCTTATAATAAGTTAACTAATATTTTAAACAATGTTAATTTAGAAATAAAAGAAAGAGAACATGTATTAATTAAAGGCAAAAGCGGTAGTGGAAAAAGCACTATTTGTAATTTGCTAGTAAAAAATGAAGTTTTGATAAACGGTTCGATTTTAATTGGAGATATTAACATCGACGATATTAATACCTATACGATGAAGAAAAATATTATGTATGTCTCACAAAAAGAATTGTTATATACCGATACGATAAAAAACAATATTATGTTTTTTAGAAAAAAATCGTTGTCGGAGTTTGATCAGATATGTAAATTATGTTGTGTTGATGAAATAATTGATTCTAAGCCACTTCGCTATGAAACAATTGTAAGTGTTGATACAAACAACTTGTCTGGTGGAGAAAAGCAAAGGGTTGTACTAGCACGAGCTTTATTGAATGATTTTAAAATATTAATCATTGATGAAGCTCTAAGTGAGGTTGATATTCCAACCGAGATTAAAATAATCAAAAATATTCAAAAATACTTTAAAGATAAAACTATTATTTATATCTCACATAAAAATTTAAGTCAATCTTTTGAAAGGACTGTGTATGTTTAATCTTGAAGATGTTATAAACGATAAACCGAAGATATTATTAACAACATTGTCAGTAATATTAGTCATTATATTCGTTTTATCATTGATGAAATTTAAGTTTTATAACGTTTATGAAACAAATGGTTACTATTTAAATAACTCATTAAATATATATTTACCTACGTCATTTAAAAACATTTTAAATAGTTATGAAAAAGTGTTACTTAATAATACTGAAAAAACAATTAAAATTAATGAAGTGGGGGAGTTATTAATAGAGCCATCGTCGTTAACAAATTACCAAATAATTATTGCAAATGTTAACGAAACATTTTTGGAAAATGAAGTTGTTAGTATAAAATTCTTATATGAAAAAAGCAGTATTACCCAAAAAGTATTAAAAAAAATATTTTGAAAGGAGGAATATGATTACTTTAACGAATCAAGAAATGTTAGAAACTAATGGTGGAATAAGCATTGGTTTAGTGACAGTCTTAATTGGAGCCATTGCTTTAGTTGCAGGTTTTATAGATGGATATTTAAATCCGTTAAAGTGTCGTAAATAATTATGGTATTAAGCAAGTATGAACTTAATGAAACTATTGGAGGAGCGGTTTCAGCAACGTTAATTAATTCTTTAGCCAGATTAGCGACAACTTTTATTACAATTGGTCAAATGTTAGGATCAGCATTAAAGATGTCAGTTTCTAAAAATTATTGTTAAAAGCCTTAGCCTATTTAAGGCTTTTTTCTTGAAAATAAAACCTAAAAGTGATATAATATTTTTTAGCGAAGGGAGGGCAAAATGACAAAAGTGGAAGTGCAAAATGGAAATGTAGATGGAGCTTTAAGAAAATTTAAAGTGCAAGTTGCAAGAAGCGGTGTCCCTTCTGAACTAAAAAAAAGAAAACACTATGAAAAACCAGGTTTAAGAAAAAGAAATGAGAAAAAAGAAGGAATAAAAAATTTCCATAAAGAAAGAAAAAGAGGCAGATATTAAGTTTGTCTTTTTTTAATGACGGAACACTTTAAAAAACTTGGAAAACATAGTAAAATGATATTAGTAAGAGATCAACTGAAAAGAGGTAGCAATGTTTATAAATATCATTAAAGATACATTTGTCGAAATGTTACCAATATTAATTCTTTTTGTTGTGGCTACCACCATTGTTAGATATTTTGAAATAAAAACAGAAAGAAGAAAGTTAAGAATATTTGAAGAAATAATGAACATAGTCTTTATTTTGTATATCTTAATTTTATTTGCTTTTTTAGCAAAAACCGAAGTAAACATTGTTCAAGGCTATAACTTAGTTCCTTTCCAAGAAATATTAAGGCATCCTTTTGGAAGTGAATTATTTATGTATAACGTGTTAGGAAACATTTTAGTTTTCTTACCACTGGGTGTGATAGTTGCTTACAAAATAAAGCCTAAAAGACTTGCTCCTTTTGTTGGAGTAATATTAGTTATTAGTTTATCTATTGAAATAACTCAATTATATGTGGGTAGAATATTTGATGTAGATGATATAATTTTAAATGTTTTTGGAGGTATTTTAGGTTTTTATATCTACAAAATTTTTGCATTTTTAAGTTTTCAGGTACCTACAATTTTTAATAAAAGAAA
>CAZBGT010000077.1:0-2480 GCA_964491615.1 uncultured Muribaculaceae bacterium | reverse complement strand
AAAATAAAAATAATAAAAGGAGAATAAATTATGTTATTTATTAAATTAAATATTCAAAGATTCGCTCAAAAAAAAGGACAATCTTCAACAAGTAACATTAGAGATTCTGCTGGTAGAAGATTAGGTGCCAAATTATCAGATGGGCAATTTGCTACTGCTGGATCAATTATATATCGCCAAAGAGGAACTAAAATATTCCCGGGTGAAAATGTTGGTCTAGGTAAGGATCATACATTATTTACATTAATTGATGGATATGTAAAATATGAGAGAATGGGAAGAAATAAAAAGAAAGTAAGTGTATACGAAACAAAGTAGTATATACTTTTTTTATGATATAATTAATTAGGTGTAAATATGTTTATAGATGAATTAAATTTAAAACTAATTGCCGGAAATGGCGGAGATGGTTGCACATCTTTTAGAAGAGAAATGCATGTCCCTATGGGAGGGCCGGATGGTGGAAACGGCGGAAAAGGTGGAGACATTATTTTTAAAGTGGATAAAAATTTAAAAACATTAATTGATTTATCATATTTAAAAACTATAAAGGGTAAAAAAGGACAAAATGGCAGCGGAAAAAATAAATATGGACGAGGTGGAGAAGATACCATCATTCATGTTCCGGAAGGTACTACAATTACAAACGAGGATACCGGAAAAGTAATATGCGATTTAGTTGGTGACTTAACTTCATATACTGTTGCTAAAGGTGGCCGAGGAGGCAGAGGAAATCAAGCTTTCAAAACCGAGACTAATAACGCTCCAAAATTTAGTGAGAAGGGCGAACCAGGAGAAGAACTGAATGTGAAGTTAGAATTAAAACTTCTAGCAGATGTTGGATTAGTAGGTTTTCCTAACGTAGGAAAAAGTACACTTTTATCTATAATAAGTAGCGCTAAACCTAAGATAGCTAATTATCCTTTTACAACATTATCGCCTAATTTAGGAATAGTGAAAGCAGATAACAAATCATTTGTTGTAGCTGATTTACCTGGTTTAATAGACGGAGCAAGCACAGGAGTTGGGTTAGGGGATAGATTTTTAAAACACACCTCCAGAGTTAAAATTATAGCTCATTTAATTGATATCTCAGGAAGTGAAAATCGAGACCCTATCGAAGACTATGAAATAATTAGAAATGAATTAAAAAATTATAGTGATGTATTATATTTAAAACACGAAATTGTAGTATTGAACAAAATCGATTTAGATACTTCACTAGAAAACATTAAGAAGTTTGAAGACAAGTTTCCTGATTTAGAAATAGTTAAAATTAGTGCAGCAACAAATGAAAATGTAAAAGAATTGATCTTTAAACTTGCAAAAGCATTAGATGAGGTAAAAGATATTTCTGGTGAAGAAGAATATGTAGAATATTCAATAGAGGATAAAGAAGACCCTATAATTATTACAAAAGAAAATAAAGGATATAGAGTACAGAATAAAAATATAGAGAAATTAGTAAAAATGACTAAATTTACCGAAGAAGAAGGAGTAATGAGACTTACCAGAATTTTCAGAACTTTAGGTTTATATGAACTCCTAGAACAAGAAGGAGCTATAGCTGGAGACGATGTTTATATACTTGATATGACATTTACATTTAAATACTAACACACCTTTTAAAATTGCTTTAAAATGCATATTTTGTTATATTATTCATAGTATATGATGAAAATTAAAGATATAAAAAAATTTAAATCAACACTAATTTTTAATTCAATTTTTATTTTTATAATTGCAGTATTTTCATATGCATATTTATTAAGTATAACAAGTGAAGTAGCCACTACATCAATGGGAGTAACCGTTTCATGTGGATTTGTATCCTATTCTGATGATTTAAACTCAATTAATTTATCAAACACCTATCCAATGAGCGATAATATCGGTAGGAAAACAGAGCCATATACCTTTTCTGTGAAGAACACTTGCGCAACTCCGACTAGTTATATTGTTTATTTTGTAATTCCTGCAGATTCACAAATAAATCCACAATTTATTAGTTATGAATTTAATAACGGAGAAAAAAGTGGAGTTATCTCTTTATTGGACGAAGTAGATTTACATTTAGAATTAAAATATCAACTTGAAACTATGCATGGCTATGAAGTAAGCCAAGTATTTGAACTGTTTAGGGATGAATTAAATCCGAATGTTACTAATTATTACAATTTAAAGTTATGGGTTAATAAATATGCATCTAATAACGTAATGAACAAAAATTTTATTCTTACCGTTGCAACAATAGATGAAACAAGAGAAATGGTAGAGTAGGTTAAGGAGGACAAATGATCAAAGAATTTAAAGAATTTATCTCAAGAGGAAACGTTTTTGATTTAGCAATTGGAATTATTATAGGAGCTGCATTTACAAAAATAGTAACTAGTTTAGTTGAAAATATCTTTACCCCTATTATGGGCTTAATTCTTGGAGGATTAGATTTTACTTCTTTAGCAATTAAATTTAAAGATACT
>CAZBGT010000076.1:0-2510 GCA_964491615.1 uncultured Muribaculaceae bacterium | reverse complement strand
AGAGATTATTTAAGAGTTCTAGATGAGAAAAAATTATCAAATAAAACCATTGCAAGACACTTAACATCACTAAGAATGTTTTATAATTTTTTAAATGAAATAGGAGTAGTACAAAACAATTATTTCAAGCTCATAAAAAATCCTAAGATAGATAAAAAACTGCCGAAATTTTTGAATTATACCGATTTAAACAATTTACTTAATGCATACGATACTTCAGATGTTTTTGAAATACGTAACAGATTAATATTAGAATTAATTTATTCTACAGGCATGAGATTAAATGAAATTAGCAATTTAAAATTAAATGATATTAATTTTGACGACAATATTATTAGAGTAATGGGAAAAGGTTCTAAAGAAAGAGAAGTATACTTTGGAAAAGAGGCAACTCAGTGTTTGAACAAATATTTAAAAAACGCTAGAGAAAGTTTATTAAAAAACAAAAGAAGTGACTATTTATTTATAAATCGTTTTGGAAATAGATTGGGAAACACTTCATTTAACAAAATAATTAATAACGCAACTAACAAAATTAGTTTAAAAATGAATATTTCACCACATACACTAAGACATACTTTTGCAACACACCTATTAAATAACGGAGCAGATATAAAAACAGTTCAAACGTTATTAGGCCATGAAAGTATAAATACAACCGAGGTTTATACTCATGTGTCTAATGCGGAGATTAAAGAAATATATTTAAAAACACATCCAAGAAAGGAAGGGTAATATGAAAAAATATGTTTACAATTTTAAAGAGGGAAATAAAACGATGAAAAACCTCTTAGGAGGAAAAGGTGCTAATTTATCAGAAATGGTTAATTTGGGTTTGCCTGTTCCAGGAGGGATTATTGTTTCAACGGAAGCTTGTGTTGATTATTTAAAAGACTACAAGTTTAGTGAATCACTAAAAGAAGAAATCATTACTAAATTAAATGAATTAGAGTTGGAAACTTCCAAAAAATTTGGGGATGCTGTTAACCCTTTATTATTATCTATAAGAAGTGGTTCTAGGGCAAGTATGCCAGGTATGATGGACACAATATTAAACCTAGGATTAAATGACTTGGTAGTCGAATCATTAGCAAGTAATTCTAGTAACCCAAGATTTATTTATGATAGTTACAGAAGACTTATTCAAATGTATTCTGAAGTTGTAGTGGGTTTAGAAAAAACTGATTTTGATAAAATATTCGATGATGCAAAAAGAAATAAGAATATAACTTTGGATACAGATCTAACTACAGAAGATTTAAAAGAAATAATAAAATTATTTAAGAAACATTTTTATGCTCAAACTAATGAAGATTTCCCACAAGATCCGGTATATCAATTAATTAGTAGCGTTGAAGCTGTATTTAAATCATGGAATAACAATCGTGCTATAACTTATAGAAGAATAAATAACATTCCTAGTGATTGGGGAACTGCGGTTAATATACAACAAATGGTTTATGGAAACTTAAACGATTCATCAGGAACTGGAGTTTTATTTACAAGAAATCCTGCTAATGGAGAAAACAAACTTTTTGGAGAATATTTAATTAATGCTCAAGGAGAGGATGTTGTAGCTGGAGTTAGAACCCCGAGTGACATAAGTGTTTTAAAAAAAGATATGCCTGAAGTGTATAATGAATTACTTGAAATATGTAAAAGACTAGAAAATCATTATAAAGATATGCAAGATATGGAATTCACTATTGAAAATAACAAGTTGTATATTTTACAAACTAGAAGTGGGAAAAGAACTGCTCAAGCAGCTATAAAAATAGCTCTTGATATGAAAGAAGAAGAAATTATAACTAAAGAAGAAGCCTTATTGTTAGTTGATCCAAAATTATTAGATCAATTACTGCACCCATCTTTTATTGAAGACGAAATTAAAAAAGAAGATATTATAGGTGACGGATTAGCAGCATCACCTGGAGCCGCTAGTGGTAAAATTTATTTTTCAGCAAGTGATGCACAAAAAGCTTCATTAAATAATGAACATATTATATTGGTTAGGGAAGAAACCTCACCCGAAGATATTGATGGAATGTTAATTGCAAAAGGTATACTAACATTAAGAGGAGGCATGACTTCTCATGCAGCGGTTGTTGCAAGAGGAATGGGAATTCCTTGTGTGTCTGGAGCAAGTAATTTACAAATTAACCAAAAAACTTTAATTACCTCTGATAACCAAGTATTTAAAGAAGGTGATTATATTTCAATTGATGGAACAACTGGTTTAATTTATAAGAATAAAATTAATACTAAAGAAGCTGAATTAAAAGACGATTTCAAGGAATTCATTGGTTATGCTGATGAAGTAAGAACATTAAAAGTAAGGGCTAATGCAGATAATAAATCTAATGCAGTTGAAGCTCTAAATTTTGGCGCGGAAGGTATTGGTTTATGCAGAACTGAACATATGTTTTTTGATGAAGACAGAATTTTTAACTTTAGAAAAATGATTCTTTCAAATTCTAAGGAAGAAAGAGAAAAGTCTTTAAATATACTAT
>CAZBGT010000075.1:0-2588 GCA_964491615.1 uncultured Muribaculaceae bacterium | reverse complement strand
AAAACAACTTCATTATTCACACTTCCAGCCTTTTTTCTTTTCAAGTTTTAATATTTGCATTTATTTATGTTCCATATTTTTATATTCTTTACATAAATTATCTAACTCTTTAAGTAGTTTTGGTATATCTTCTTTATTCTTAATTCTGCATCCACTAGCGTATTTGTGCCCTCCTCCGTTGTATTTGTTAGCTATTTCATTTACAACCGGGCCCCTACTTCTAATATTTACTTTATATATTTCATTTCTATCATCATAGACGACAAAAACCCAACATAATAGTTCTTTAACAAAGTAAAACTCATTAACCATATTAGATGGTGCAGAAGTATCAACTTCATACTTTTGTAAATCTTCTTTTTCAATAATTATATGTCCAAAATCATTTTCACTTATATTTAAATTATTAATAATATAGGCATAAAACTTTAATTCATCAAATGATTTTTCATATAAATTATCATAACTTGCAACAAAGTTAAAAGGATATTTTTTTAATATTTCAATTACAGTCTCAAATGTCTCAACTGTAGTATTTTGTAATAAAAATCTGTCACTGTCAAAAACAATACCTGTAAATAAATTTTCCGCAATTTTTTGATCCATTTTCATTCTAGAGTTCATTAAAAAGTTTACTACCATTTCACAAGTTGAAGATATTTTTTGATCTGTCCAATCCACATCCCCTACTATATCTTCAGGTGGATGATGATCTATTTTTAAAATAGCATCATATGACAAATCATCAACGCCATCTAATCTAGCAAAGTTAGGCACATCTAAAACTATTAATAATGCTCCTTCCAATTCACTAAAATCACTTATCTTATCTAAATGACCAATAAACTTAAATTTAGCTACAGATGCTCCTACAGCATATACTTCCTTTTCAGGGAATGTTAACTTAATTGCATCTCTTAAAGCTATTTGAGAACAAACAGCATCAGGATCGGGTCCTATATGCCTTGCTAATACAATTTTATCGTAATCTTTAATTATTTTATAAATTTGTTTAAATATTTCTTTTTTTATTTAAATCTCCTCATTTCTAACTATTTGATAAGCTTCCATTGCCATTAATAATTCTTCATTAGTTGGAACCACATAAACATCTATTTTAGATTCTTCTTTTGAAATTTTTTCAAATGTAGAAAAAGTGTTTTGGTTCTTTTCCTCATCTAAAATTATATTCAAAGTTTTTAATTTATCTAAAATCATTTTACGAACTTTAAAACTTTTCTCGCCAATTCCCGCAGTGAAAGATATTATATCAGCATTATTAAGCAAATTATTATATACGACAATATAATCAGCAATACTTGAAGTAAACATATCAAGAGCTAACTTAGCTCTTGGGTCATCACTTTTTTCTAAATCTCTTATATCATGACTTATTTTTGATACTCCAAGTAACCCAGATTTTTTATTTAAAGTGTTCATTATCTCTTCAATAGTCATTTTATTTATATTTTCCAAGTATTCAACTACGCCTAAATCAATATCACCAGATCTAGTTCCCATCATTGCCCCAGATAAAGGAGTGAAACCCATTGATGTATCAACGGCTTTATTTGAGTCTATGGCGGTTATACTAACTCCATTTCCTAAATGGCAATTAATAATCTTTAAATCTGTTTTATTTAATTTTTCACTTAATTTGTTAGTAATATATTTATGACTTGTTCCATGAAAGCCATATTTTCTTATTCTATCCTCTTCATAAAATTTTAAATCAATTGGATATAAATATTTATTCGGTTTTATTGTTTGATAAAATGAAGTATCAAAAACCGCAACATGGAAAACATTAGGTAAAATTTTTAAAAGTGTTTCTATTCCCATTAAATTAATTGGATTATGTAAAGGTGCTAAAATACTATATTTTTTAATGTCACTAATTACTTCATGATCTATAATTGTTGGTTTTTTATACTTTTCTTCACCATGAACAACTCGATGAGCAACTATATTAATTTCATCTAATGTCTTTACAATATTTAAATCAATTAATAACTCACTTAAAACATTAATTGCATTTTCATGATTTTTTAAATGTTGATATTGTTCTACAATTGAATCATATATTGTGATTACATAATATGAATCATTTAAGCCAATTCTTTCAAAATAACCTTTGGCTAACACTTCCTTTTCGGGAAATTTGAATAAAGTGAATTTTAATGATGAACTACCTACATTGATTGATAATACCTTCATCTTTTCCTCCTAATATCATTATACTAGATAAAATATTTTTTTTAAAGAAACCCATCGTACGACTTGTCAGTGTCTAAATCTAACTTTTCAATCGTAATAAGGGCCTCATTTATTAAATTTTCTTTATCAATTAACAATTCGTATTTTAAACTCAATTCAATTTTAGGATTAATTACCGGATGAGTTGGGATAAATAAAGTACAGCAATCATCATAAGGTAAAATGCTTGTTTCATAAGTATCTATCATTTTAGATAATTGTATAATATCTAATTTATCCATACACGCCAGTGGTCTAATAACAGTTAAATTTATACCATACGTTGATACATTCATGCTAGGCAATGTTTGACTCGCTACTTGACCAATAGA
>CAZBGT010000074.1:0-2731 GCA_964491615.1 uncultured Muribaculaceae bacterium | reverse complement strand
TGTTAATTGCATTGTCTACAATATCTAGTTCATATTCTTTTATAGAACATAGTGAAACTCTATGCTTTACTAATTCTTCAAAGTACAAATCTATATATTTTTTTATATCTTCTATTTCTATGATTTTATATTTTATTGAAACGTTACACTCTTTGCTTTCTATCCCATTTGAAGAACATTTTAGTAGCTCATCAACCTTTTGCTTATCTAATACATTATCAATGGTTAAATACACTTTAAAACTATCGGTGTTTTTATTTAATAAAACTTTTTCAACTTCTGCATTGTTAAAAAAGTCGGTTTCGAAATTAATTGATGAAAAAAATCTTTTTACTTCATTACTCACAAAATGTACCTACCCTCTTTTGATATTATTTATTATTATTCTAATTTTGTCAAACGACTTACTGACTTTTCCTTCGATAAAAACTAAGTCATATTTTTTTATATCTTTTATAGCTTCAATTTTTTCTTCAAACACTATTGCTGTAGACGTGTTAGTCTCGTCACTTATATCAATAAAAGCCATATCTTTATTTTGTTTGGTTTTTGTTTTCTTAATATTTTCAACCACAACAACACATAATATATTTTTAAATAAATGATTTTCTAAGCTGTCTAATTTTACAATTGACTTGTCATTGTATTTACTACTTGGATGATTACCAATGTAAAAACCAAACGATTCAATTTCGTCAACATTTGTTTTTTCATACTTAGTAATTAACGGTTTTTCAATGCCCCCGCCTAAATTAGCATAATTAAGTACAACGTCATAATTATTAATTATTTCGTATTGATTTAAATCAATACTATTAAAAGCATCAGCTTTAGCTAAAAGTTTAATTATATCTAAAGAAAATCTATTTTTGATTAAAAAATCAAAATAATCAGAATAAGGTTGATTGCTAACTATGTCTTCACTAATTTTAGACGTAAGGCCTTTTATTGTAGTTAATGGTAAAATAAGGTGTTTATCTTTAAAATAACTATCTGTTTTACTATAATTAATATCAGGCTTTACTATCTTAAAACCACATTCTTTTAATTCACTTAAAATGTTTTTAATAAATTTATTTGATTTTAAATATTCTGTATAAAATTCTTCTTTATGAAAAGTTTTTAAATAACCCATTTGATAGCCTATAAGTGCATACGCTACTGAATGAGATTTGTTAAAACCATACATTGAAAAACGAATTATTTTTTCGTATAGTTCTTCAGCTTTTTTATTATCTAAACCTTTTTCGATACAACCTTTTATAAAATCGTTTCTATATTTTTCAATTTCTCTATCACTTTTTTTAGACATTGCACGGCGAATTAAATCTGCCTTGGCATTTGAAAAACCTCCTAATACATTTAAAATCTTTATAACTTGTTCTTGATATATAATAATTCCATAAGTGTCTTTTAAAATATCTTTTAACAATGGATGATCATATATTATTTTTGTAGGATTTATTTTGTTTTGAATATATTCGTTTAAAAACTTATTTGGTCCTGGACGAACTAACGCTACAGCCGCAACAAGTTCATCAAAGTTATTGGGTTGCAATGCTAATAACACTTTTTTCATCGGATAAGTTTCATATTGAAATATCCCATCCGTCTTCGCTGATTTAAATAACTCATAAACTGCTTCTTCTTTTAAAGAAATGTTTTTCAATGTGTTTTTGGATAACTTACTAGTTATGTTTGCTATTGTGGTTAAATTTTTAAGAGATAAGAGATCCATTTTTAATAAACCTAACGTTTCTAAGTATTCCATCGTAATACCTGTAGTTAAAATATCGTTAATGTTCTTAACAGGAATTACTTCATCTAAATTCACACTGCTTATTACAACCCCCGCTGCATGGTGAGATATGTTTTTCTTTAAACCTTCAAAATTTAAACTTAAATTATATAAGTTTTTTAGCTCAGGATAAAAGTCAATATATCTTTTAACTTTATTTATAGAATAAATGTTTTTTAAATCAATGTTGTTTGGAACTTCTTTTATAAATTTCTCAAACAACTCAGGCTTAATATCTAAAACTTTGGACAAGTCCCTCAAGATTAATTTTGTCTTATAGGTGTTATAAGTTAAGCCTATTGCAACTTTTGAAAAACCATATTTTTCTTTAACATAATTTATTATACTTTCTCTTTTTTCACTATCAAAGTCAATATCTATATCTGGCATACTAACCCTATCAATATTTAAGAATCTTTCAAACAATAAACCATATTTAATTGGATCTACATCAGTAATACCTATGGAATAACATACTAAGCTTCCTGCTGCAGAACCCCTTCCTGGTCCAACTAAGATATTGTTTTTATGAGCAAATAATACATAGTCATAACATATTAAAAAGTAATCTACAAACCCCATTTCATTTATAACACTTAATTCATAATCTAGTCTTTTTTGATAAGTTTCACTAACATTGTTATTAAGTCTTTTATCTAAACCGGTATTTGCCAACTTCTTTAAGTATAAAAACGAATCAACGTCTTTTTTATACTTTGGAATATAAAGTTTGTTAAAATCTAATTTTATATTTATCTTATCAATGAAGTTTTTTTGATACATTAAATCGTCTTTTTCTAGATTTGTTAATATATTGTTTTCAGTTAAATTATTTACTCCGCCAAGTTTATTTAGCGTTTCTAAAAACTTTACTTTTTCCTTGTCTAAAGTTTTTACTGGATTTATATATAATATATTGTTAGTTAACAATAA
>CAZBGT010000073.1:0-2761 GCA_964491615.1 uncultured Muribaculaceae bacterium | reverse complement strand
TATAAAAAATAATGAAAGAAAAAGTATTCCGTTTGAATATATTTTAAAAAATTCTTTTGAATTAACTTTAAATTATTCAAAAGGTTTAGATTATATAAAACACATTGATAAATTGTTGGAGGAAAGATGAAAAAAAAGTTAATGAAATTTTTTAACATTAAAAACACTAAATCTTTTATTTTAGCTACGGTAATGGTCGTAGGAATTTTTATTGCAACTGTTGTATTATTATTTGGTTTGTTTGTTATTATTTCATCTCCTGATTTTAAAACAGAAAAATTATATCATAAAGAATCAACGACCATTTATGCTCTAGATGGTTCTGAATTAGCTAAAATAGGAAAAAGTAACCTTTCTCCCATTACGTATGATGAACTTCCTGAAGTTTTAATTGATGCAATTATCGCAACAGAAGACTCAAGGTTCTTTCAACACAATGGATTAGATGCAGCAAGATTTACTAAAGCAGCATTTGGCCAAGTGGTAGGTTCTTCTTCTGGAGGAGCATCAACTATTACAATGCAGGTTATTAAAAACACTTATACTGGAGATGTCGCTAAAGGTTTAAAAGGAATTATTAGAAAATTTACAGATATCTATATGGCTATTTTTAAATTAGAAAACAATTATACTAAAGAAGAAATAATAGAATTTTATTTTAACTCTCAGTGGTTAGGTTATGACGGAAACGTAAATTATAGTGCTATTACTGGAGTTGAACAAGCTAGTAAATATTATTTTGATAAATCAGTTAAAGATTTATCTTTACCAGAAGCATCGCTTTTAGCGGGAATGTTTCAAAACCCAGTAGCGTACAATCCTTACCGTTTTCCCGATAAAGCAAAAACTAGACAAAAAACCGTTTTAAATTTAATGGTTAGACATGGTTATATTTCAAACGAAGAAAGAGATGATGTCTTATCTATTGAAATATCTTCTTTATTAAGAGAACACGGTAATGTGGCTAATGATATTCCTCAAGCAGCTATTGATTATATTCTATTAGAAGCAGAAAAATTAACAGGTGAAAATCCTTACACTACACCAATGGAAATATATTCAACAATTGTTTCAAGTAAACAAAAAGTATTAACTGATTTAGAAAATGGAGTTAATTATGAAATCCCTGAATCTAGAGGTGATTTACAATTTGGTATAGCTGTTACAAGTGTTGAAGATGGTTCAATTGTAGCTTTAAGTGGAGGTAGAGATTATCAAGCTAAAGGTACAAATAGAGCTCTAATAAAAAGACAACCTGGTTCAACAGCTAAACCATTTATGGACTATGCCCCTTACTTTGAATATTTAAATGGTTCAACTTATGATATGGTACTGGACGAACCTATTGAATATAGTACTGGAGGCAGTGTAAGAAACTGGGATAATAAATATCAAGGTTTATTAACTACAAAACAAGCTCTTGCAGTTTCAAGAAATACCACAGCTTTAAGAACATTTCAAAAAGTTGCAGCAGTAGATAAAACATATATTGAAGATTTTGTTAAAGGTTTAGGAATTAATTATGGTTCTGCATTATACGAATCGGCATCTATAGGAGGTTTTGATGGTACTTCCCCACTTGATCTAAGTGCTGCGTTTGCAGCTTTTGGACGAGAAGGATATTACATTAAACCATATTCTATTAAAGAAGTTATTGTTTTAGAAACAGACAAAAAATATACTCATAAATATAAAAAAGAAAGAGTAATGAGCGCTGAGACTGCTTATATGATAACAGACATTTTAATGCATTCAGCAACTATATTTAATCCGGAAGTTAAATATCCAACAAGTCAAGTTGCAGGTAAATCTGGAACAACTACTATTGATGAGCAAGCTAAAAAAGCATTAGGTTTACCTAACTCAACTACAATGGACTCTTGGAATGTTTCATATACCGCTAAACACTCAACGGCTTTATGGATCGGTTATGATAAATTAAGTAAAGAATATTATATGACCTCACCTGTAATTAACCCTATTAAAAGAATTTTAAGTAGAGAAATAGCACATGTTAATGATAAAAATGTAAAATTTAAAGTTCCTAGTGGTATTGTTAAAAAAGAAGTTGAATTAGAAACCTTCCCTGCACAATTACCTAGTCCTTTTACACCAGAAAATATGATTGGTAAAGAATATTTTAAAAAAGGTACAGAGCCAGTTGAGGTTTCATCTAGATACTCTCAATTAAAAAATCCTACTAATTTTAAAAGTAGTGTTGAAAATAAAACTATTACACTTTCGTGGGAAAAGATAGCTAACCCAAATCATATTGATACAGATTATTTAATAAATCATTTTAACACTTATTATGAAGATTTTGCCAGCAAATATTATGAACAAAGGTTAGAATATAATGCAAAATCAATTGGAACAATTGCTTATGATATTTATGTAATTAAAAATGGAGTTGAAGAATTTTTAGTTAGAACTCCAAACAACACATATACACACTCAGTTAATATTAATGGGGATTATGAATTTATTATAAAAACATCCTATTCAATATTTAAAGAGAATCAATCATCCGGAGTTAAAACAACTGCTCAAGTTGGAAATATAGAACCTCCTGCTGAGGAAGAAATAGAATAGAAAAACACTTCTTATTGAAGTGTTTTTTTACATTTTTTATAAAATACACAATTACTACATTTTGGTTTTTTAGCAGTGCAAATATACCTACCAAATAAAATAAGTTGGTTATTTATCTTATTATAATCTTCTCCTTTAAAAAAAGTATTTAAATCCTTTTCTATAGATA
>CAZBGT010000072.1:0-2777 GCA_964491615.1 uncultured Muribaculaceae bacterium | reverse complement strand
TAAATTTAATTAAAGCTCGTAGTTATCTAGCAATATCTAATAAAGCAAATAGACTTTTAAAATCTGATAAAAAAATATGCAAATCATTAATTACATATGTATTAAATGAAAAAAGAGTTATCAAACTCTTTTTCATTATAATTATATAGTTTCATTAGTTAAGACAAGCTTGTTTAAGCCATTTTGATGCGAAATATACATATGTTCATAAAGTGCTTGTTTGTTATAAAACTAGGCAAACAAAGCAAATATTAATCAATTTTTATTAAGTGTTTTCTATAGACTGATTCTTTTTCTTTCTTCGTAAATAAAAAAACAATAAAAAAAGGTCAACAACTAAAATAATACCACCAACAATTGTAAAAGTTATTCCAAACGTTAATCCGAAAAATCCACTTACAATATCACTATTTCCAAAGGCTTTAATCCATGAAGATATACCACTAGCTAATAAAAGTGTCCCAATAATTGCAAATATCGTCATTAATACCCTCATTACTACTCCTCCTTATTTGTTAATTATATACTAATCTTACTAATTACTAAAACTATTACCAAACAATATGCAACCTTTGGGATATTTTATATTTTCATTCGTATTAAAGTGTTCAGTATTAACTTTTTTTTAGAGTTTGAAATGTTAATTTTTATTATGTTATAATATGTTATATAAGAACAATATAAAGGAGTAATTTTATGCAAGCTTCCAAATCAACTATAATGGCACTTATTGGTGCAAATTACACACAACTTAAAATACCTATTTATCAAAGAACCTATGACTGGCAAAAAAAACATTGTGAAAAACTAGTAAATGATATTTTTAATGCAATGGAACATGGTAAAGAACATTTTACTGGTACTGTTGTCTATATTAATGAGACTAATTTCGCAAGGGAGAAAGTTAGTTTAATTATTGATGGTCAACAAAGATTAACTACTGTGATTCTAATTTTAAAAGGGTTAGAGGATTTAGCAATTAAGTATGGTCATGATGCCTTGGCTGAGCAAATTAGAGATAAATTTTTAGAAACTGACACTAAAAATTTCACTAAAACTAATAAACTAATTCCAACTGATGAAGATCAAACTAATTTTGATAAATTAATGGCAAATATGTTTAATGAAGTTGATAAAACTTCAAGTATGTTTGAAAATTATTTTATTATAAAACTCCAATTAGAAAGAAAACTAAAAAATAGTGAAGATTTAACAAACTTCTTTACTACACTAATTGATCAAATGACAATAGTCGAACTTGTTTTAGACAAAGATGATGATCCGCAAGAAATTTTTGAATCGATTAACTCAACTGGCTTAGAATTATCACAAGCAGATTTAGTAAGAAATTATTTACTTATGTCAACAAAAGACCAAGACCGTTTGTACAACCTTTATTGGAAACCTTTATATGCCAAATTAAAAGGTGAGCAATTAGAAGAGTATTTATTTAATTTTTTATTGCTTAAATTACAAAAAAATATTAAATATAATGAGATTTATCAAAACTTCTTAAACTATCATGAATCATCAGACTTAGACAAAGAGGAAGTTTTGTCTACTCTTTTAGATGTTAGCAACATTTACAACTCTTTTATAACTAATAATAAAAGATATTCTGAAGAAATAAACGAGTTGCTTTCATCATTTACAGAACTCGGACAATCAACTATATTTCCATTTCTTCTTAGAGTTTTTATAGACTTTGAAAATGGTGGAATAAGTGAAATGGAACTACTAAATGTATTAAAGCTTTTTAGAAGTTATCATATTCGAAGAATGATTGTTAATGCCCCTTCTGGGACACTAAGAGGTTTATATATTAATTTATACAATAGAATATTTAAAGTAGAAAACAACAAAGAAAGATATTATGATTCTATAGCATTTTTCATGTCTCAATTTAAAACTAAAGATGAGATTCCTTCGAATCACTATGTTTTAACTAGTTTAGATAAGTTCAGCATTTATAAACAACCTTCTTTAGCTAAATATGTATTAACTACTTTGGAAAATAAAGCTTCTGCTGAAAAATTGCTTGTCGGCGATTTAACTATTGAGCATTTAATGCCACAAACACTTAATCAAAGTTGGCGAAACATGTTAGGTGTTAATTATGAAGAAATACACGAAGAATATTTACATACATTGGGCAACTTAACTATAACAGGATACAATTCTCAACTTGGTAATAAACCATTTAATGAGAAAAAAGAAATAATTAGCACTAATTCTAAAGCTACATATTTAAATAGTGATATTTTAGCAAGTCAAGAATGGACTTTACCTAATATTCAAAAAAGAACATACCGATTAGCAACCGATTTATTACATGATATTCAAATACCAACTTTTAATTCAGAAGGATTAAGATTTGAAAATGTTGAAGAGTTTGATCTAAATTATAAATATGATGAAGTAAAAGGTAGAAAACCATACTCTTTCAAATTTTTAGATATGGAAAAAGAAATACCCGTAAAAACATTTAAACAAATTTTAATTGAGACAATCCAAATATTAGATTTAATCGATAGTAATAAAATGGATGCAATCGCTGAAAATATTTTCAACCCATGGGACGGTGCTAGAGATAAGATCTCAAATGATAGTAATTTAAATAAAGAATTAGCTTCAAAAGAAGGTTTCGAAAAAATACGAGATAATTTATACTTAGTAGGAGGTTTTTCTTCTGCTGGCGTTATTGAATCAGTAAGGAAACTAATGATGCTAGCATATAAATAGGACAAGTTAAAAATAGAGACTTTCTATGATAGAAT
>CAZBGT010000071.1:0-2823 GCA_964491615.1 uncultured Muribaculaceae bacterium | reverse complement strand
TGTATAAAGTCTATACTTGTATTTATTGCTTTTCAGAGCTACTATTACCTTTATTGATTTGGAAAAAGCACATTGTAGCAATTCCTATAAATGAACCAATTTGCATTGAAACAATAGATATGATTATTTCTTTCATTGTACCACCTTCTTTCGTAAAAAAAAGATAGTAAATCTTTTTCATAACTATTAATTGAATTAAAAGAATAATTAAGTTCTTTTTCTAAATAAGTTTTATAACTATTAATATACTCTTCCATACTATAATTATTTTAACACATAATTAAAAAAAGAAGTATTATCTTTCATAATCTTCTTTTTCAATAACTCTTGGAGTAATAGAATCTTGTGTTTCATATAATCTATTAAGAATCTTAATTTCCGTTTCAATGTTTGATTTACGAGCAAACAATCCCCTTCTTTCACTGTTTAATTTTGAAACTATTTCTTTTGTTTCATCATCTATTAAATGTTTAAGAGGTCTAGTTTGTTTGTTGATACCTCTAATTGCATAATCAGTTTCATTGAATTCTCGTTCCAACATCCTAATAATGTCAGGTATTTTGAATTGTGGTGCTAAAGTTGGACCAAAACTTTCTAATATTTCATAGGCAATATTTAATGATTCTTCTCCTTGTTCAAATAAATCTAATTGTTCACCTTTATCTTCTTTTTGTTTTGGTCTCTCGGTTCTAAAACCTTTAATTGTTCCTCTATCTTCACTGATTTCTCTTAAGGTCTCAATATCTTTTTTCATGTTTAATATCGAGTTTTCTGTATTTTCCACTAGCTGTTCTCGAGTAAAAGGGAAAGCTTTTGACCAAGGTATGTTTGTAAATGCGTCGCTATTGATTAAGGCTTGCTCTTTTTTTTCAATTAAGTTTTCTAATTCCTTGATAACTAAGTGGATTGGATACTCATCATTTTCAAAATTAAAATATTCAAAATAATGATCTAATTCTTTATATGTTACTAGTAAATCTTTTTCACCTTTTTTTTCTTTTATATCAAAAAAATTACCCTGTTCATTCATTTAAATTTTCCTCTCTAATGAATAATTTCATTATATGCAATATTTTTGTCTAAATAATGCATCTCTTTTTTTATTTGTAAATCTCTATTGTGTAAATCCTCTATTGTTGTCAAATGATTTTTAATATCTTTAAAAGTTAATTCTTCGTCAACTTGCTTGGCTTTATTACGAATAATATTAAAGTTTTCTAATAAAGTATCATTTAAATTTTTTTCTTCTTGTAAATAAAAGTAATACTCGTTCTCTTCAATTACTTGTTCAGCAATTTCTTCAGTAGTAAGATCCAGTACGAAAGTATTTTCAAAATCTCCTTGACTTATTTCTTCCAAAGCCTGAAGTTTTACATTAGTCGCTATGTTTTCTTTATATTCATTAATTAAATGCAAGTCTGTTTCAAAAATGTCTTCTTGGCGATTTAAGTGTTCTTGAGAAAAAAACCTTTTTTCTAAAACGTCGTTTAATGCGAGTAATATACTTATTTCTTTTTCAATTTTGTCAGACATTTTTTCGTCTTCAGAATAATGAAATAATCTAGCTTGATAATAATCCAACTCTAAAAGAACCAAAGCATTAAATAAAAAGTCATTTTCTATCCATGAATCAACTTTCTTTATTCCTAAATTAAATTGTTGCTCTCCTTCAGCCTCTATTTTACATTTTCTCTTTAATTTAGCAGCATAATATGCTTGAGCTAATGAGACCATCAGTCTCTCTTGTCTAGTTTCACTTAAACTTCTACCCATGTTTTCTTTCCCTCACAGCTTCTTTTTCAGCAGGAAAAATTATTAACAGATCATCTTCAATCATTTGTTTTCTTACGTTGTTTTGATCCATATCATTAATAAAATCATCATAACTAAAGTATCCATAATCTCTTAACTGATGAGTCTGTTTTAAAACACTAGTTTCATATATATTATAGTAATCAACCTCTTTTATATTACACCTTATTTGTTCTAGTAATAAAAATAGGTAATAATTAGACTCAAATTCATTTAAATAATGAAAACCATTTGAATTTTCTTCATTAATAAATTCTTTTCTTAGTTTTTGAAAAGCTTTTCTATTCTGTTTACCTGAATAATATACATCATTAAATTCTTCAACAAGATGTAATTTTAAATACTCTTCTTTCATTTCCCCCACCTCTTTTATTGTATCATATATGTATCATTAAATAAAGGTTATGCATTAAATATATCTATTACCCTATTGGTAAGAGTTGTATTTCTGTTTTTAGAATAATCATTTAAGATCGCTCTTTGAAAAATTGTTGGCTGCCCTATTAGAATCAGTGTCTTTTTAGCCCTGCTAACTCCCGTGTAAATGAGTTTGTTATATAACATGAAACTTTGTTCAGTTAAGATTGGTATAATAACATGATCAAATTCACTCCCTTGCGATTTATGTATTGATATAGCATAAGCATGTTTAATATCTGAGAGTTGTTTTTTCTTTATAGTAACATAATTATTATCAAAATTTATTTGAACCTTTTCTTTATCTATTATTTTTGTAATATAACCAATATCTCCATTATAAATATTGTTATCAGTATCGTTTACTAATTGAAGGACTTTATCATTTTCACGATATATTATGTTGTTATGACTTATTTCCGTCTTAGAATTTTCTTTTTGATTATATAAATCTCTTAAAACTAAATTTATATTATCAATTCCATTAATACCTTTATAAATAGGTATTAAAATTTGCATATGGCTTTCAGTTAAATTCTTTTTTATACTTTCTTTTATAATTTTTTTTAAATAGTTAATAAAATTTTCTGAATC
>CAZBGT010000070.1:0-2913 GCA_964491615.1 uncultured Muribaculaceae bacterium | reverse complement strand
TGATTATTATGAGAATGAGAAGGCCTAAAGATTTAGAAGAAGTATTAAGTTCGTGTGATTTTTATTACCGAGGTAATTTCAAGAACAATAACGAAGTTTATTTAGAAGTAGGTATAGGTAAAGGAGATTTTATTATTGGCATGGCCAAGGCTTATCCTAATATTAATTTTATTGGCATTGAAAGAAATAAAGCTGTGTTAAGTTATGCAATTAAAAAAATTAAAAAAGAAGCTTTAGACAATATAAAAATCATAGATGGAGATATTGTTGATTACACAGAACTTTTAAATAAAAGAGTTACTATTTTATATCTTAACTTTTCAGATCCTTGGCCGAAAGACCGACACGCTAAAAGAAGGTTAACCCATGAAAACCAACTTAGAGAATTTGATAAGGTATTTATTTGTGATAAACAAATTATTTTAAAAACAGACAATGATGATTTTTTTGAATATAGTTTAGAAAGTTTAAAAAACTATGGTTACACATTAAAAGAAAAAAGTTATGATTTACATAAAGAAGACAAAATTAATGTGCAAACTGAATATGAAAAAAGATTTAGCAAAAGAGGAGTCAAAATTAAATATGCAGTGTTCACCAAAAAAGGTTGACACTAAAATTAAGATATGATAATATTTACTAGAAATGGAGGAATTATGGCAGTAAAATTAAGACTTAAAAAAATGGGATCTAAAAAAAGACCTTTTTATAGAATTGTTGCAGCAGATGCAAGAAGTCCAAGAGATGGTAAATTTATTGAAATAGTTGGAACTTATGATCCGATTAAACAACCTGCTGAAGTGAAAATTGATAAAGAAAAAGCAATTAAATGGTTAAATCATGGTGCACAACCAACTGATACTGTTAAATCACTTTTTAAAAAAGAAGGAATCAGCAAAAATAGTAAGGAAGTGTAATTATGAATATTGTTGAATACACTGAATTTTTAGTAAAAAGTATCGTTGTAAACCCTGATATGGTAAAAGTTGAATCATTTGAAGCTGATGGAGGACTTATTCTTGAGGTGATAGTTCACGACGATGATAAAGGTATTGTTATTGGTAGAAACGGTAATAACATTAGGGCAATTAGAACCTTAATTAATGCGAAAAGTTATCAAGAAAAAATATCTAAAGTAAGAATTAATGTAGATTCTTTTTAAAACACGAAAGTGTTTTTTTATTTGGAAAAAATTAAATAAAGTGTTATTCTATAAGTGGTGAAAATATGAAAAAAACATTTTTTTTAATAGTTGTTTTATCTATATTAGGCGTTGCAGGTTTTTTTGTTTTTAGTTATATAAAAGATTCAAAAACTTGGAAAATAGAAGTAACTCATAGCAGTATAAATGTTAGAGAAGATCACTCTCCTCATACAAGACTTCTTGGCGAAGTTTATTTCGGAGACAAATATAAAGTGATTGATATTTATTTAGAAGATTTAAAATTTGTATGGTATAAAATTAAATTAGACGATAAAGATAAAACTATTGGCTGGGTTGCTAGCGCAAGAGCTGTTCCATATGTAAAAGAATTAAATAACCCAGACGAAAGATATCGTGGAGAAATATTTATCGATTATAAAAGACCTGTTATTAAATACTTTACAGATGATTATGAAACTGCATCTTTAAAAACAATTACTTATGATCATTTAGAAATTGTTGAAGATAGTGATTATACAATTAAACACTTAGTATATTTCGAAGAGTTTCCTAAAGATAGAAAAGGACCTCAATATTGGATTAAATATATTGTTGAAGATGAATTTGGAAATAAATCAAGTAAAGTTCAAAGAATAATATTTGATATAGCTCCAAATAGAAATGAATTATTAGACTTTAAAGATATTTAGAAGTTAGTAAGAAACTAACTTTTTTATTCGTGATATAATATATTTGAAACAAATATATTGGTAATTAGTTTATAATTTATAAGGAGAAATATGAAAAAAGTAATATTAATAGATGGTAACAATTTAATGTTTAGAAGTTTTTATGGAACTTTTTATTCTGGTTCTATAATGCGTAATAAAGAAGGCTTTCCGACAAATGCATTATACGGTTTTGTAAGAATGTTAAATAAAATTATCGAAGAAGAAAAACCAAAATATATGCTTGTTGCTTTTGATGTGGGTAAAAACTTTAGAGAAAAAAAATATCCCTTTTATAAAGAAGGTAGAAGCGAAACTCCTTCTGAATTAGTTGAGCAATTTCCTGTTGCTAAAACCCTGCTTGATGGAATGGGTATAAAGTACTTGGAATTAGAACCATATGAAGCCGATGATATAATTGGCACCGTTGTGAAAATGGCCGAAGAAGATCCTGATTTTGACACTACAATTATTTCAAGCGACCAGGATTTATTGCAATTAATAAATTTTGAAACTGATGTAAAATTATTAAAACAAAAAGATTATATTAGATATGACTTAAAAACTTTTGAAAAAGATTATGAAATAAAACCAGAGGCTATAATAGACCTTAAGGCTTTGATGGGAGATGCTTCTGATAACATTCCTGGAGTAAAAGGAGTTGGAGAAAAAACTGCATTAAAACTTTTAAGAGAATACCAAACATTAGATAATGTTTATGAAAACATTGATAATATTACTGGTAGTTTAAAAGATAAACTAATAAATGATAAAGATAACGCCTACATTAGTCAAGAACTTGCAACAATTAAAAAAGATATTGATCTAAAAATAAATTTAGAAGACTTAAAATATTTTGGTCCGAATGATTCATTAAATGAAATATATGAGTATCTTGGTTTTAAATCATTAATGAATAACAAAAAAACAAATGAAGTGTTAAATTATAAAATAATTCCCAATTTAGAAGATTTAGTTTTAGAAGAAGAGGTATCTATTTATCTTGAATTAGATAAAGAGAATTATCACTATGCTAATGCG
>CAZBGT010000069.1:0-2925 GCA_964491615.1 uncultured Muribaculaceae bacterium | reverse complement strand
TATTATAAGAGACTCCTTTTATTCCTTTAGATGTAAATGTATTAGTTAATTTTGAAGAGTTAGTAAGAGAGCCGATTGATGAAGCTAGGATATTTAAAACAGATTCTAAAACTTCGTTTTTTTCAACATTATTTCTTTCGATGATGTCCGTTATGTATGTTTTTTCAAATAATGAGTTTAAATAATTTACCTTTTGCTCATCGGTTTTTAGAGATAAAATCATTGGTAAACCTCCATACGTAAAATATTCATTCCATGCTTCTTCAGCAGTTCCATTAAACGCCGAAATATACTCTTTAAAACTAAGAGGGAAAACTCTTATTTCATCTCCGCGTCCCCTAAATTCCGTTATTATGTCGGAAGATAACAGTTTAGAGTTACTTCCTGTTACATAAATGTCTACATTATTAAGTTTGTTTAAACTATTTAACACTTGTTCAAATCCATCGACCAACTGTATTTCATCAATGAATATATAATAAACTTTCTTTGTTTTAATTAAATCTTTTATATAATTGTTTAATTCGTTTTTGTCTCTCAAGTTTTCGTTTTCTACATCCTCAAGTGAAATGTTAATTATTTGACTTTCAGCTATACCCTCTGAAATTAAATAATTTTGAAAGATATCAAATAAAAGGAATGTTTTTCCCGAACGTCTTAAACCTGTAATGACCTTTATCATTCCATTCTCTTTTCTTTTAATCAATTTATTTAGATAGTCATCTCTTTTAATATAATTGCTCATTAAACCTCCATTGAAATTCCAGGGCAACATTACCCTTGGTTTTCAATTCAGTTATATAATGTTTTTTTAAAAAACACAACTTAAAACTAATATATTCATTCGATATTCAGTTTGTTTATAATTTGTTCATATTATTACATAATAAAAATCGAACTATTTTTAGTTCGACTAAAATATTACAATGGAGCAAGTGAGGAGAATCGAACTCCCATCTCAACCTTGGCAAGGTCGCATATTAACCATTATACTACACCTGCAGCAAGTAAATAATACCAAAAACTTGTAAATAATTCAACTTTAATTGTATCTAACTATCTAAATTGATATAATAACTTATAGTAAGTTGGTAGGTATGAAAGAAAAAACATATAATTTTTTTGCTAATTTAAAACAAAAAATATTTGCTTATGGTTCAACCAATAGGCTTTTTCTTTCATATGTAATATTTTCGATAATTATTACATCTTTATCAAGATATTTAACATTAGGAAACTTTTTTTCTTATCGTTCATTCTTAGCTGATTTAGGTATTATTTTAATTTTGGGTGGTTTAGGATATTTCGTAAAAACAGAAAATCAATTTAGGTATTTTTTTGTATTAATTGCAATTTTTGTTTTTGCCGCTATTACTAATACAATTTATTATACTTTTTATGCCTCATTTGCATCACTTGGAGAACTTGCTACTTTAGGACAAGCTGAAACTGTAATAGATTCTTTATTTGAAAAAATAAGAATTGTTGACTTTTCATATATACTTTTTGTGTTTTTATTTTATTTTATTCATAAAAAGTTAAAAAAGACTCCATATTATTACTACATTTCAAGAATTGAAAAAAGCAAAAAGATGGTTGTTAGTACTATTGTTGCTGGTTTAATATTAGTTGGATTAGTTTTAGCTGATTCAAAACCCGTTGATTTTTCTAGGTTAGGTAAACAATGGAATAGAGTATCTAATGTAGATAGATTTGGTCTTCTTTTTTACCAAGGAAATGATATTATTCAAACTTTAACTCCAAGAATTTCTGGATTATTTGGTTATGAAGAAGCAGCACTTCATTTTCATGAATATTTTGATAATGTAGAAGAGCATAAAACAAATAAATATACTTCTATATTTGAAGGACATAATTTGATATTTATTCACATGGAAAGTATTCAATCATTTTTAATGGATTTAGAATATAATGGTGAAGAAGTATTACCAAACATAAATAGACTGGCAAAAGAAGGAATGTATTTTTCTAATTTCCACACTCAAGTTTCATCAGGAACTTCTAGTGATACAGAATTCACACTATTATCTAGTTTAATGCCTGCTTTATCTGGCACTGTATTTGTTTCTTATTATAACCGTGATTATATAACCTTGCCTAAGATACTTGAAGAAATAGGATATCATCCATTTAGTATGCATGGTAATAACTTTGCTATGTGGAATAGATCTAAAGCTCATCCTTCATTAGGATATAAAGATTTTTATTTTGAAGATGCATTTGAATTTGAAAAAGAAGATATTATTAATTTAGGAATAAATGATTCGTTATTTTTCAAACAAGGTTTTGATATTATTTTAAATATAGATGAAACTTATCCAAATTATATGGGTACAATTATAACCTTAACAAATCACTCTAAATTTCCAGATGTGAGTATGTATAAAGATATAGATTTATCATACACATATAAAGATGAGTTTGATGAAGAAATAACTACAGATTTTTTAAGTTCAAAATCAATCGGAAGATATATCAAAAGTAGTCACTATGCAGATTATGCATTAGGAGAGTTTTTTGATTTAGTTAAGTCTTCTAAAGAATTTGATGATACTATATTTATACTATATGGAGATCACGATGCAAAGTTTTCACTAAATTCAGTAAATTATTTATTTAATTATGATCCCGTGACTGGAGAATTAAAAGAAAAAACTGATGAAACTTATAAAGAGTATGATACATATGACCATGAGTTAAATAAAAAAACACCTTTAATATTTTGGACTAAGAATAAAAATCTTTCCAAAAAAATAAATGAAGTAGTCGAATATCCCATGGGTACCATTGATATTCAACCAACTATTTTAAACATGTTAGGTTTATATAATAAATATGCTTTAGGAAATAATATTTTTAATATTAAAAATAAAAATTATGTTATTTTTCCAAATGGTAATTTTT
>CAZBGT010000068.1:0-3012 GCA_964491615.1 uncultured Muribaculaceae bacterium | reverse complement strand
AAGGTAAAGATAGCGAAGAAGAAGTTTTAAAAAGATTTTTAAAATTTATTAAAGATTTACCTTTAGTGGCTCATAATGCTGGGTTTGATAAGTCTTTTATTGAAGAGGCTTCAAAAAGATATAATATTGAATTATTAAAAAATACTATTATAGATACTATGTCTTTATCTAGAGTGATGTATCCAGAGTGGTCTAACCACAAATTAACAACGCTAGCTAGAAATCTTAATATACCATGGGATGAAGACCAGCATCACCGCGCTGATTATGATAGCGAAAAAACAGCTTTAGCTTTTTATAAGATGTTAGAAATTTTAAAAAGAGAAAATGTTGAGGATTTAAAAGCTTTAAATAACTTAGTAGATTATGATAACTTAGTAAAATTTGCTCATCCTTTTCATGTAAGTATTTTAGCTAAAAATAAAGTTGGCTTGAAAAACCTTTTTAAAATAGTAAGTATAGCTAACACAAAGTATTTGTTTAAAGGTAAAGATCCTAAAATACCGAGAGGAGACATTACTTTATTAAGAGAAGGTTTGTTAATTGGCTCTGGTTGTATAAATGGAGAGTTATTCCAAAAAGCATACAACATGGACGATGATGAATTACGTGACTTAATGGTATTTTATGATTATATCGAAGTATATCCAAGTAATGTTGTGAGTCACTTAATAGGTAAAGATAAACAATTTAAAAATTTAAGTGAGTATCACGGTTATATAAAAAGAATTATTAAAGTAGCTAAGGATGCTAATAAAATAGTTGTAGCAACGGGTGATGTTCATAATTTAACTAAAGAGGATTTAATATATAGAGAAATTATTATAAACCAAAAAACTTTAGGAAAGTTACATCCTCTAAATAGAGAAGGACTTCAAATTCCAAATCAGTACTTTTTAACAACGGATGAAATGCTAGAAGATTTTTCTTATTTGGATGAAGAATTACGTAATGAAATTGTAATAACAAACACGAATTTAATTAGTGATATGATTGAAGATTTAGAAGTTATTAAAAGTAAGTTATATACTCCTAAGATGTCTAATTCAGAAAAACTAGTTACGGATATGGTTTATGAAAATGCAAAGGCTATGTATGGAAATAATCTACCTAAAATTATAAAAGAAAGATTAGAACAAGAATTAGAAGGTATTATAAAAGGTGGGTATGATGTTATTTATTTAATTAGTCAAAAGTTAGTAGAGAAATCTAATAACGATGGCTACTTTGTTGGTTCACGTGGATCAGTAGGGTCTAGTTTAGTAGCAACAATGATGAACATTACCGAAGTAAATCCACTACCACCACATTATTTGTGTCCTAATTGCAAAACAAGTATTTTTGAAATTGATGGAATTAAATTAGAAGAAAACTATTCAACGGGTTATGACATGCCAGATTTGGAATGCGAATGTAAAACAATGTTTAAAAAAGAGGGACATACTTTACCATTTGCTACGTTCTTAGGTTTTAAAGCAGAAAAAGTTCCAGATATAGATTTAAACTTTTCTGGAGATTATCAAGCAATAGCACACAACTATGTAAAAGAGCTTTTTGGAGAAACAAATGCATACCGTGCTGGTACTATTTCTACTGTTGCATCCAAAACTGCTTTCGGATATGTAAGGGGCTATTTAGAAAGTAAGGGCTTGGTTTTAAATCAAGCAGAAATAGAAAGGTTGGCGTTAGGATGTACTGGAGTTAAAAGAACAACAGGACAACATCCAGGTGGAATAATAGTAATACCAAAAGAAAAAGATGTATTTGATTTTACGCCATTTCAATACCCTGCTGATGAACCTGACTCAAGTTGGTATACAACTCATTTTGATTTTCACGCTATTGAAGATAATGTTTTAAAATTAGATATATTAGGCCATGATGATCCTACAACTATAAAATATTTAGAAGACACAACAAAAAAAGATATGCTTGATATTACTTTTGATGATAAAAAAGTTTTATCACTGTTTAATTCTTGTGAGGTTTTAGGAATAAAAGAAGAAGATATTTTGTGTAAAACAGGAACGTTAGGTATACCAGAGTTTGGTACTAATTTTGTTATTAGAATGCTTCAAGAAGTTAACCCAACAAAATTCTCACATCTTGTAAAAATATCGGGGCTGTCACATGGTACAAACGTATGGCAAAATAATGTTAGAGATTTAATAATAAATGACATTGCAACTTTTGATAAAGTAGTAGGATGTCGTGACGATATTATGGTTAGTTTGATAAGTTATGGTCTTCCAGCAGAAGAATCATTTAAAATAAGTGAATTTGTAAGAAAAGGCAAACCTAAAAAAGAACCGGATAAATGGCAAGAGATGGCTAATTTAATGCACGACTATAGTGTTCCTTACTGGTTTATAGAAATGTTGAGGAAAATAGAATATATGTTCCCAAAAGCTCACGCAACAGCTTATGTGATGATGGCTTATCGTGTAGCATGGTTTAAATTATATTATCCACTACATTATTATTCAGCATATTTTAGTATCAGAAGAAGCGACTTTGATGTAGCACCTATGTTAAAGGGTTATGAAGCAATTAAAAGAAGGGTTGCCGAAATAAAAGAATTAAAATTTAAAGCTACTCCAAAAGAGGCCGCAGTGGGAGAGACATTAAATGTTGCACTAGAAATGTTGGCTAGGGGATATAAATTTAAAAATATTAGCGTACAAGATTCAATGGCAAAAACATTTGTCTTAGATGAAGAAGACAAATCTTTAATTATTCCTTTCATGGCAATTGAAGGTTTAGGTGAATCAGTGGCATATAATATAGAAAAAGAAAGAGAACAAAAAGAATTTTACTGCGTAGAGGATTTCGCTACTAGAAGTAAGATAAATCAAACAACACTAAAAAAATTAGAGGAGTTAGGTGTTTTTGAAGGTATGGATGAATCGGCGCAAATGAGTTTGTTTTAAGGAGAAAAGATGAAATATTTTATACCAGATATATATGTACAATCTATTTAAGTAGATCTATTCTAAAATAAGAATTTAAATT
>CAZBGT010000067.1:0-3232 GCA_964491615.1 uncultured Muribaculaceae bacterium | reverse complement strand
ATTTAACAACTCTTTTTTGTTGCCTTGTAACAATTTTATGATCAATTAATTCATAGCTTGCATTAAATAACAACTCTGGTCTTTTTTGAATTATAAAATCAAAAAATTTAAATGAAATTCTTCCAAAAAGGTTTGCATACTTCGTTAAATCAAGTTTTTCAACTTCAAAGTTTTCATTGTTCTTAATGTGTTCATATATATTGTTACAAACGGTGTGATGGCCCGAACCATATCTTGCTGTTATTATTACAACTTTTTTCATATTTATCTATTTATTTATATCATAAAAAGACTAGTGTGTCACTTGCGAACTAATGTTTGACATATGAGGTTTTAATCGGTATTATTAAGGTGGTGATAAGTATGGAAGAATTAACTAAAAGACAACTAGATGTTTTAACAGTTATCAAGAAGTTTTATGCTGAAAATAATATGCCTCCTACTATTAGAGAAATTGCTAAGAAGTTGAACTTAAGTAGTCCTGCGACTATATTTTCACATTTGAAAAAATTAGAAGAGAAAAAATATATAAAAACAGGTTCGGGAAAATCTCGTAGTATCGAACTTCTTGTTGATAATGAATTTAAACAAGATGAAGACTTAACAAGCGTTCCCCTTTTAGGGAAAACTAGTGCGGGAGACCCAATCGAAGCAATTGAAAATCCAGATGAATATTTTGATGTACCAAATTCACTAATTCCACTTAAAAAAGAAATTTTCGCTCTTAAAGTTGAAGGCGATTCAATGGTTAATAAAGGTTTTTATGATGGAGATGTAGTTTTAATAGAGAGAAAAAACTCAGCTAACAATGGAGATGTAGTTGTTGCGATGACTGATGAATTCGGTGTTACTTTAAAAACTTTTTACCAAGAAAAAAATCATTTTAGGTTACAACCTGAAAATGATTTATATGAACCAATTATATTACCTAGTCTAAGTATCTTAGGTAAGGCGATTGGACTTTATCGAAAATTATAATTAAAAGAAAATTAAATAAATTACAAATATAAAAAGTAGTGTTAAAGATATCCATGATGATATCTTTTCTTTTTCGTTTTCCCTTGCTTTTATTCCTAAAGCCGCGGTAGTTAAATATCCAGCAATCAATCCCCCGGCATGTGCTGCAACATCAATTGCGGGAATCATAAAACCAATAAGTAAATTAATTAATATTATTGGTAGTATTTGATTCCTCAAAGCATTACCTAAATACAATCTGAAGCGAAGTCCAAAATAAAGTAGTGCTCCGGCTAAACCAAATATTGCTCCACTAGCCCCAACTGAAAGACTACCTCCACCAAGTAAAACTGAAAACAAACTTCCCATAAGTCCAGATATAAAATAAATTGTTATAAACTTTGTTTTGCCAACAAAAGTTTCAAGTTGAGTTCCAAGAATATATAATGCATACATATTAACAACTAAATGAAATATTCCAGCGTGTAAAAATGTAGAAGTTAATAATCTCCAAACTTCTCCATCTTTTATTAAAGGTGCATAATTAGCTCCAAACACTAAAAGTGTTTGAGCATCTTCAGAGCCATTTCCAAAAAGATAAGTTAAAGAAAACACAAATATTGAAAGCGCTATTAAAATATATGTGACTATAATTGGTTTTGTTTTAAATATACTATCAAACACCTTGTTTTCTTCTTTTGTTTTTTCTTCAATTTCTTTTGTTGCTTGAAAAAACACATCTAGTTTATTACTTGGCATTAATAAGTTTTTACTTATTTCGGGGAATGTTTTTTTGAAAAAATCATTGTTTTTTAAATCCTTTATATCTTTTGCATGAATTCCCTTTATT
Organism: uncultured Muribaculaceae bacterium; assembly: GCA_964491615.1. GTDB lineage: Bacteria > Bacillota_I > Bacilli_A > RF39 > UBA660 > CAKOSP01. The sequence goes on along the minus strand of CAZBGT010000067.1, from coordinate 1,425 downwards.
GCTTTATCGCTTTTTTCACTTATATTTTCTTTAACATCTAAATTAATATTCAATACTTTAAACTTAAGAGATAATGTTTTTTTCTTAATTTGTTTCATAATATGCTTCGTTTTTAAAAAATCATATTCTAATTGTTCTTCATTATGAATATAGTTTGTATTAATTCTTATAACCTTATACGGAGCCCCTAAATTTTCAAGCCATATTTCATCTTTAACGCCTTGGACTATTACAGGTTTATAATCTTCATTAGTAATAAAATAATGAACTAACTTCATTACTAATTGTTCTTTATTTTCAATTACTTTTGCACTCATAATTTTCCTCCTTAATCTAAATTGTTAATTATTTTTTGAAATTCTTCATTTAACTCTATTGAAAAACTCATTTCCTTTTTGGTTATTGGATGAACAAACTCTATTTTTGTTGCTTCTAATATCTGGTTTATATTATCGTGTTTTTTAATTCCATAAACTGGGTCATTTGTAATAGGATAACCAATATGAGACATGTGTACTCTGATTTGATGAGTTCTTCCTGTTTTTAATTTTAATTTTATTAATGTATTTTTAGAATATCTTTTAATAACTTCTAAATAAGTAATAGATTCTTTTCCGCTTTTTTTAATTTCTTTTTTCTTAAACGATTTATCACTTCGACCAATTGGTAAATCTATTTTTGCTTTTGAATTAGGAAACACTCCATCAATTAAAGCAGTATACTCTCTAAGTATTAAATCGTTTTTAAAATAACTTGCTAAAACTTCATGTACTTCATTAGTTTTAGCTATGACTAATAACCCTGATGTATCTTTATCTAAACGATGTACTATTCCTGGCCTATCTGATCCACCAATTGTTGATAAATTATTAGTATATTTTTTTAAATAGCCAGATAAAGATTCTTTTTCTTTCCCGCTACCAGGATGAGTTACTAAACCAATGGGCTTATTTAAAATTATTAAATAATCGTCTTCAAATAAAATATTTAACTTATTTTTCACAACTTCTCCTATTATAACATCTTATACCCAAAAAAATTAAACCAACTATAATATATGCATCAGCTAAATTAAATATTGGCATATCACTACCAAATATAACAAAGTGTATGTAATCCACAACATGACCTTTAAATAAACGGTCAATCAAATTACCTATAATACCTGAAAGTATTAAGGCGGTTAAAGCATTATTAAAAAGATTTTTTTTAATAAGTTCTTTCATTAAGAAATACAAGATAAATAAAGAAAGGATCCCTATTACATATACACTACCTTGAAACAAACTAAATGCTCCGCCCGTATTATATATTTTATTATAATATAAAAAGTTAGGTATTATTTCTAATGTATTTAAATTTAAAAACTTAATTGTTTGGTCTAATAAAACTAAACCAAGAACTAAAAAGATATATTTTTTCTTC
>CAZBGT010000066.1:0-3372 GCA_964491615.1 uncultured Muribaculaceae bacterium | reverse complement strand
AGAAGAAATTAAACATTTTAATAATTTAATGGAAGAATATTATAAAATTATTAATAAAATAAATGTTAAAAAAAGAACGGAACAAGAAATAATTTCATATTTAGAATCTAAAGAGTTTGAAAAAGATGATATTACACTTATTGTTAATAAATTGAAAAACATTAATTTGTTAAATGATGAATTATATATAAACGCTTACATTAATGATAGAGTATTATTATCCAAAGATGGTTATCATAAGATATATAGAGATTTAATGAAAAAAGGTTTAGGAAAAGAAATTGTGATAAAAAAACTTGATCAGGTTTCTACCGATGAATGGTTAAAAAAACTTGATAAAGAAATTCAAGCAAAACACAAAACAAACAGAACGGATTCAGTGTTTTTTTTCAAACAAAAACTAACAAAACATTTATTAAATTTAGGATATGAAATAAATGATATAAAAAAAGTTTTAGAGAACTATGATTTTAAGGAAGATTTATCTATTTTAAAAAAAGCTTATGAAAAACTTTATAAGAAACATAATGACAAAGAAAAAGTAATAACAAAGTTATTACAAAAAGGTTTTAAATATGAGGATATAAAAAACATTGAAAATTAATTCAATGTTTTTTAATTAGCTTCTATTTGTGCTTCAAGATTTTTTTCTAAATTTTTAAAATAAGTTTTGTATTGTTTGTTTAATTCAGGATCTACAATATCTAGTTCGTATAAATTACGATAATATTTTAAGGCATCAAGTGCAATCATCATATCCGCTGCAAGCATTTGCTCTCCTAAAATTTCTCTAATTGTCTCTGTTAAATCTTCAAGACTTTCTTTTTCATACGATTTAGTTTTTAAAATAATGTGGTAACCAATTTCAGTAGTAATTACTTTCGAACTAAACTCACCATCTTTTAACTCATAAGCTGCAGTAATAAGATCATCATAAGTTGTAGGTAATGAGTCATAATTATTAATTTTTCCTAAAGAACCATCTTTGTCTTTACTAGATTGGTCTTCAGAATGTTTTTCAACTAACTCTTTAAATAGCTTATTAATATCCAATTTATCTTTTTTGGCATCTTTTAGTTCTTTTAAAATACCTTCAGCTTTCTTTAAAGCTTCTTTTTTAGCTTTGTCAATCTCTTCTTGTTCCCCTGATGCTGAAACATTAGGAGTAATTAAAATGTGACTAAGCTCGATATCTCCATTTACTTTGTCTTTGTAGAATTTTTTAATTTGTTTATCAGTTATATTGTTTTTAGAATATTCACTCGCTGCATAGTTTTGTAAATTACTTAAGTATACATAATCACTATAAGCTTCAATAGTTGAGTATGTAGTGTGTTGTTGTAACGCAACTAAGAATTCACTTTCTGATCCGTAAGATTCTATCATTTGATCAACATAATTTTCAGATAACTCTTTTGCAGTTTCAGAATACTCTTTAAATTCAGTTTCGAAAATATATTTATCAGCCATAGATATAATTGTTTCTAAAGCATAGTTGTTTTTTATTTGTTCATATACTTCATCTACGCTTATTAAAAAGTCGTCTTTAAAGCTCATAACTGCTTCTTCACCATTTTTAAGTTTAGGAACTTCTTTACATCCTGTAATTAAGAATAGTGATATAAGTACAATACTTATAATTTTTAAATTGTTTTTCATCTTTCCTCCATAAAAAATATTATATCAATTTCAGTTTTAATTTTCAACAGCCTCTGTTTGAAAAGGATCTATTACCGTAACTCTTTCATGTTCCATAATTGGTTTGAAATCATAAAACACATCTTTGTAATCTTTATAATTTTCGGGTTTAAAACGATTTAAAAAAGGTTGTTTCATGTAGTGTGGTAAATAATCTTCATCTATTTTATTAAACGGTACCACCATATGCTGTCCCTCTATATATGAAGAGTAGTGTAATAATACTTCAATATTGTCAAACTCAATTTTAAAACTACCGTCTTTTTCTATTATTTTATTTATATCCATCATTACAAATGCACCAATTGCAATTTTCATTCCTCTTTTAGCAGTCCATGTTCCATTCGCAGGATTTATTCCTCCAACCAACATTCTGTCGGCCATTTGATGAGAAATTAAATTACCCATAGAATATATTACTAAAGTATCATTTATAAAATCAATAGTTTGAATACAGTGAGAGTGGTTTCCTAAAATAAGATCAACTCCAAGACTACTTAAATATTCTGCTTGTCTTTTTTGTGTAGCATTTGGCTGATGAGCATATTCAACTCCCCAATGCATTGCAACTATTAATAGATCTACTTTATCTCTTACAGCTTCGATGTCAGCCTTAGCTAATTCATCCGAATATTGGTTAGCCAAATATTTTTGACTTTGAGGAGCAGGAGCACTATAAGAATATGAAAGCATAGCATAAGTAATACCGTTAATTTCTTCAATTTTAATGTTGCTTCTAATTTCTTCGCTAGTGGCCATTCCTGTTGCATATATTCCTTCTTGCGATTCCCACCAAAGAGCACTATTATATGCTCCTTTTGAACCTTTATCCATTGAATGATTTGTTGCTAAAGATACTAAATTAAACCCAGCACCTAGCAACGCTTCACCAAATTCATGTGGAGTATTAAATGCTGGGAAATTGGAATATCCAAAACTTTTACCAGCAAATACAGTTTCTTGATTGTAATAAGCTAAATCATAATTAGGGATAAAATCTTCTAATAAAGTATAAATGCTTGAGTAATCAAAACCACCATCTTTGGTTTTATAAAAACTGTTGCTAAAAAACGAACCATGTGCTAAAGCATCCCCAGCAGCAACCAAACTTAAACTATTAACTTTAGGCCAAACTTCTTTAGGTTCTTCAACAATATTTGTTTTTGGTTCTTCATTAATAAAATAGTTTCTTATTGTATCAGTTTTAAAATATAAAACTGAAAACAAAGTAATTACAAATACTAATATAGATAATAATTTAATACTTCTTTTAAACTTCATTATTCCTCCTTTAACAATTTATATATCTTGTTAATATCTTTTACTATCTCTTGTGGACAGTTTGCGGGGAATCCAGGTAAAAGATGCATGTGATAGTGTTTAATAATTTGTCTTGTACCATAATTGTGTAAAATTGTAAGACCGGATTTATCAAGTTTTGTCATTAATTTTGGTCCGATTTCTTTACTAATTTTGTGAATATGGTTCAATATCTTAGAATCTAAATCTTGATATGTCTCATAATGTTTTTTTGGAATAATTAAAACATGCCCATCAAGAGCGGGAAATTTATCCATGATTACCATAGCTAAATCATCTTCATAAAGAATCAAACTTTCCACTTGTTTTTTAGCTATTTTACAAAATAAGCAATCCACATTATCACCTAATTAA
>CAZBGT010000065.1:0-3382 GCA_964491615.1 uncultured Muribaculaceae bacterium | reverse complement strand
TATTTTTACAATTGCTATATGGCTGGGAACGTTTATTTTTCTAGTTATTTCTTTAGTAGTAATTAAACTTAATACTAAAGGATTTAACGTTAAAGCTAATAAACTAATTACTCATTTAGGGGGGAAAGATAATATAGTTAACGCAGAATGTAATTCAAGTAGATTAAAAGTTATTTTAAAAGATGTTTCTTTAGCAAATAAAGAAGGTATCCAAAAACTTGGAGCTAAAGGTGTTGTAGAAATAGAAAATCAGTTAAAAATTATTTTTGATAAAAGTTCTAGGGAATTAAAAAAATATATCGAAGAGATAATCTAAGATATATTTTTTATTTGACCTAAATAATATTTTTTCTTTCCTTTTTTTATTAAGAATACTTTTTCTTCTATACCCATGTTTTTATTTAAAAGTAAATTGTAATCATTTACTTTTTCATTGTTTATACTAATAGCCCCGGCTTCAATCATTTCTCGAACTTCTCTTTTACTTGAACAAATATTATATTTTACTAAAAAATCATTTATTTCTATATTAATATTATCTATTTCAAAGTTAGGAATGCCTTTTAAAGAAGATATTATTTCTGATGTGGATAATGAATATATTTCACTACTAAATATTTTTTCACTTACATTCATAGCTTTATTAAATTCTTCTTCTCCGTGTAAAAAGGTTATTACTTCTTTAGCTAGTTCTTTTTGAGCAATTCTTTTTTCTGGAGTTTCATTATGTTTTTCTAAAATGTTTTCTATTTTTTCTTTGGTTAAGAATGTTAATTGTTTTAAATATCTTTCAACTAATGTATCATCTACATTAAATAAAAACTGATACATTTCATAACTTGATGTTTTTTCTTTATCTAACCAAATAGCATTACCTTCAGATTTACCAAACTTTTCTCCATATTTATCTTCGACTAAAGGCATTGTAAAACCGTATGCTTCTTTACCTTCTCTTTTCCTAATAAGTTCTATCCCCGCGGTTATATTTCCCCACTGATCAGAACCCGCTACTTGAAGTATACAATTATGGTTTACAAATAAATGATGAAAATCCATTGCTTGCATAATCATGTAAGAAAATTCTGTGTAAGTTATACCAGTTTCTAATCTTCTTTTAATTATATCTTTTTCTAACATCATATTAACAGTAAAATATTTTCCATAGTCTCTTAAAAAATCCATAAAGTTTAAATCTTTACTCCACTCATAATTATTTACAACTTTAAAACCAAAAATATCCTTTACTTGTTTTTCTAACGCTTTTGCATATTCAATTACTTTGTCTTTATCTATTATTTCTCTTTCACTACTAGGACGAGGATCTCCAATTAAAGCTGTTGCTCCCCCAACTAAAAGAATTGGATTATGTCCATAATCTTTTAATCGTTTTGCTATTAAAAAAGATGAATAATGACCTATATGCATTGAATCTGCAGTAGGATCAGTTCCAATATAAAATGTTAGACTTTCTTCATTTAATAACTTTTCCAACTCTGGAGAAGAGATATCTTTTATTAAATCTCTATAAACTAAATCTTCATATAATTTCATTATAATATCCTTTCTAATTCTTCAATACTTTTTATTGTTTTAAATTCAGTATTATTATCTTCATTAAAATATATTGTTTTCATACCTAATTTATTAGGTTCTATTATATCATGTTCTATATTATCTCCGATTATTATACATTCTTCATAAGAATGTGGATAGCATGCTTTTTCATAAGTTTTTTTCTCTGGTTTAGCTCCGGCATTATCTAAAGTAAACACTTCTGTAAAGTATTTATATATTCCACTTATTTTAAGTCTGTTTACTTGTGTATCGTAATACCAATTAGATAGCGCTACTACTTCATACTTACTACTTAAATATTTTAAAACTCTTTCTGTATTTTCATTTATTAACGTTGCTTCATTATCATAAGCTCTTAAAATATTTTCCAAATGATTTTCATCAAATGTTTCAATTATATTATTTTTAATATATTCAACCATTTTATCTTTTTCTAAAAATGAATTGTTTTTTTCAAATTCTCCAATTACTTTATATAATTTCTCAACACTTACTCCATTTGTGTTTGTGTTTTGAAAATATGTTCTAAATGCATTATATGAATCGTATACACTTTCAAATATTGTATTATCTAAATCAAAAATTACTCTCTTTATATTCGTTTTAATAGTTATTATCCTTTCTATGTTGTTTTTTATTGTTCTGGTGAATACTCAACAGTTCTTTCGTTATTAACCCAAGTTACATAAACTATGTGCGATTGATTAATATGGCCTCCTTCTTCAGGATTATCTAAAGTAGGGCTAAGATAACCTCCCGCTACTAGAGCAGATATACTCACCTCGACAACACAATTACTTGTATTATCACAGTCATCTCTTAATTTATTAATATTTACATATGTAACTGCCGCAGCTTCTACTATTTCAATAAAAGTATTATATTGTTTTTCTTTACCCTTTTTTATAAAATCTCTAGCTCCGAAAGCTAAAGAAACAGTTAACCCTGCTAAGATTGCAATTGTTAAAAGAAGTTCAATCATTGTTAAACCTTTTTTGTTCATAATCTACCTCCTATAAAATTACATTATGATATATTTTATCAACATCTTCGATTTCATTTAATAATTCTAATAGTTTTTCAAAATCTTTTAACTCTTCTTCGTCTAATGTAACTCCATCTCTTGCGAATAAACCAATTTCATCAAATATATAATCAACATCTTTAAAAGTGTCCTCTAATGCATCTTTTAATAAATCATAATCTTTTGGTAAAACAGTAATGTCTATAAAACCATCATTGTTTTCCATATCTACTATATCTATATTATATCTTATTAAAGCATTTAATACATCTTCTTCTTTTTCTTTGACAGTGATTATTGCTAGAAAATCATAATTATAAGATACTGAGTTTTGCACTCCTAATGTTTTACCAACTTTACTGAATGCTAGACGAACTAGTGAAACAGTTCTATTAACATTATCTGTTAAACATTTAACAATTAACGTTGAACTCCCAGGACCAAAACCTTCATATAAAACTTCTTTATACTCATCTTTTGTATTTCCTTTAGCTCTTTCTATAGCTCTTGTAATAATATCGTTAGGTACTTGATCTTTTTTCGCTTTAGCAACAATTCTTTTTAATGAAGAATTACTTTCAAGATCTGTACCACCACTTTTAGCAATTTTAAAAATTTCTTTGCCATAAGTTGTATATAATTTACCTTTTTGAGCCCCGGTTTTTTGTATACTTCTTTCTCTTACTGAATAAGCTCTTCCCATTTTACCTCCTAATATATATTAATCTTTTTATATTTTAAATTTTTATAATTTTTTTTCATTCTTCTTAATTCTTTAAATAA
>CAZBGT010000064.1:0-3400 GCA_964491615.1 uncultured Muribaculaceae bacterium | reverse complement strand
AGAATTTTTTAATAAATATTAAATACCAAGTATAATATTAATTAATGATAAAGAAATTATCTTTACAAAAACTTTTAAAGATATTGATACCGAAGATAAAATAAAGTTGTTTGAATATTTTAATATGTTTATGAAGGGGAATTATGAGTAAAAAGAAAGTTGAACTTAACAAAGGAGATTTATCCACAACAACATTAGGTAAAGTTAATAGTAAAAAAAGAAAACCTTTTTTATTAATTTTTTTGATTATATTGTTTACATCAGTGGTTTATTTTTTTCCTCAGATAGAAACTTTAATTAATAAATATACCAACCCAGAAGTAATAGTCGAGGAGAAACCTGATATTATTTTAGACGAAGATGTAGTAATTGAAGAGGAACAAGAAACTATTGAAAAATATGACTATAAAAAAGATTTAACAATAAACTCAGATTTATTTTCTTTAACAAACATTGTTTATGAAAATAATGTATTAAAATTTAACTTAAAAGGAAATAAAAACGTTGATTTAGAAAATTATAATTATTTTTTAGAGGCGTATTCAGAAAACAAAACTCTTTTAACAAGAATAATGTTAGTAAAAGAAAAAATTAATTTAACTTTTGAAAAAGAATATATTTATGAATTAGAAATCGAAAAAATTGCTTACTTTCAACTTAGAAACATTTCCCAAGATGAGTATCCATTAGTGGCTTTAGAACAAGATGTAAATGGACTGGGCGAATTAATATGTGAAAATAAATTAGAAACTTTAAAATATACATTTAGAGACTTACAATTACTTATAGTTGAAAAACAAGTAATGCTAACAGAAGAAAACATTGTGAATTATGAATTATTAGTCGGTAGTGAAAATGGAGTAAGTAACACCATTAACGAAGAAAGAACTATATTTAAATCGCTAATTAATTTAAATATTTATAATGGTAATGATCCGTTTTATTTTAAAAAAGATACTCATGTATCAATAGTGAAATTTGAATTAGAAACAAATGGGTTTAGTTGTAGGTAAATATGTTTGAATTAAAAATTAATGATTTTGAAGGACCTCTTGATTTACTACTTCATTTAGTAAAAAAAGAAAAGTTGGATATATATCAAATAGATATAAATAAAATAATAGATGCTTATTTAGATTTTATAAAAAGCATTGATCCAAATGATTTAGATCAATCAAGTGAGTACTTAGTAATGGCATCGGAATTAATTCATTTAAAAAGTAGATTACTTGTAAACGAAGAAATTGAAGAAGATGACGAAGAATATGAATTTAACACTGAAGAAGATTTAAAAAACAGATTAATTGAATATGAAGCTTATAAAAAAATAAGTGAAAGTCTAAAAGAATTAGAAGAAAAAAGAGGAAGTTTTTTAACTAAAGAGCCTTCAAATTTAAATGAATATAAAAAAGAAGTTCCTTTAGAGCAAATGGATTTGAACAGTTTAATAAATGCGTTACTTGAGCTTAATAAAAGAAAAGAATATGAAAAACCAATACAAACAAAAATAACGAAAAAAGAATTAAGTGTTGAAGATAAAACGAAATATATAAATAATATCTTAACTAAAAAGAAAAAAGTATCTTTCATTGATTTATTTGAAGTGATTACTAAAGAAGAAATAATTGTAACATTCTTATCTATTTTAAATATGAGTAAAGATAAAATAATTACAATTTATCAAGAAAACAATTTTAAAGATATTATTATTGAAAGGATTTAATTTGAATAAAATTGCTATATTAGAAGGTTTACTTTTCGCAGTAGGAGATGAAGGATTATCCCTTGAAGATATAAGTGGCATTTTAGAAATACCTATTGAAGAAGTTAAAATACTACTTAAAAACTTAAGAGAACTATATGAAAATGATACTCGTGGAATAAGAGTAACATTTTTAGGTGAGGTATTTAAATTAACTACTAAAAAAGAACATGCAATATATTTTGAAAAATTAATAAAAGATAGATCTAGCAACACTTTATCTAATTCAGCATTAGAAACTTTAGCTGTAATAGCATATAATGCTCCTGTAACTAGAATGGATATCAATAATTTAAGGGGAATTGAAAGTTCATATATTATTAGAAAACTTTTAGCTAGAGATTTAATTAAGGTTAGCGGAAAAAGTAAATTACCAGGAAGTCCTAACTTATACAAAACAACTAGTGAATTTTTAGATTATTTTGGTCTATCTTCACTAAATGACTTACCTAAATTAAAAGAAACAGATGAGTTAAATGAAGAAATAGATTTATTCTCATCAACATATAAGGATATTTAAAACTATTGAAAAATAGTTTTTTTAATCAGAAAAAATATGATATAATAAACGAGGATTTATGTGGATAAAATAATTAAAAAAGTATTAACTAAGATTGAAGATAATGGATATGAAGCCTACGTAGCGGGAGGCTATGTTCGTGATAAAATAATTGGAAGAATTTCATATGATGTAGATATTGCGACTAATGCATTACCTAAAGACTTAGTAAAAATATTCGGAGTAAAATCTAACAATTATGGTTCATTAAACTTAAAAATCGCAAAGTTTAATATCGATATAACTACATATAGAAAAGAAATAAAATATGAAGATTCTAAATTGGTCAAAGTAAGTTATATCAATAATCTATTAGAGGATATAAAAAGAAGAGACTTTACTATTAATACTTTATGTATGAATAAAGATGGCTTAATAATAGATTCCTTAAATGTAAGAAAAGATATTGATAAAAGAATTGTTAAAATGGTCGGAGACCCCAAAACGAGGTTAAAAGACGATCCTTTAAGAATAATGAGGGCTATTAGATTCGCCACAGTTTTAAATTTTAAATTAGATGAAGATTTAAAAAAGAGTATTATTTTAAACAAAGAAGAAGTTAAAAAAATATCTAAAGTTAAATTAAGAAGTGAACTAGATAAAATACTACTTTGTAATCATTATAAAAATGGGCTTAAATTAATTGAGGAACTAGAATTAAAAAAAGTATTAAAACTTGAATATAATGGTGTAATAAAAACCACAGACATTTTAGGTATGTATAGTCAAATAACAAAAGACACTAGTTTATTTACTAAAAGAGAGTATAATATTATCACAAGCTTAAATGAAATTAAATTCATTGATGAGTTTACGTTGTATGAAAAAGGAATATATCTTTCTTTAATAAAAGGGGAGATACTCGGTATACCTAAAGCAGACATTTATAAAATATATAACCGAATGTCTTTAAGAGAAGACAAACCATTAAAAATTAATGCAAATGAAATAATGGCAATATTAGATTTAAAACCTGGTAGAAAAGTAAAAGAAATTAAAGAAGAAATAAAAAAACAAATTTTAAAAAACAGATTAAAAAATAATAATAAAAAAATAAAAAATTATTTACAAGGAAAAAA
>CAZBGT010000063.1:0-3435 GCA_964491615.1 uncultured Muribaculaceae bacterium | reverse complement strand
AATTTTAATAACTTTAGCAGTTTTATGGGCTTTAAAACAAGTAACTATGGAACATGTAGAAATGGCGGTAATAAATTATGTCAAATAAGAAGAAAATGAACTTACCGAATAAATTAACGATCTTAAGAATATTTTTAGCAGTAATTATAATGTTGCTTTTTGTACTTCCTTGGAGCCAACTTAATGTTGAATGGAAAATAATTCAATTTAAAAACATTTTAATTGATTTAAGATACATTGTAGCAGGAGTAATATTTATAATTGCTTCCATTACTGATTTTTTAGACGGTTATATCGCAAGAGAACAAGGACTTGTTACAAATTTTGGTAAAACAATGGATGCTGTTGCAGATAAGATTTTAGTTAATGGTCTTTTAATTATTTTAGCTTATGAAAGACATATCCCACTTATAATACCTGTTGTAATTATTTCTAGAGACATTTTTACTGATTCATTAAAATCTATTGTAGGATCTAATGGAAAAGTAGTAGCAGCTTCAAATTTAGGAAAAATAAAAACCACATTTATGATGTTAGGTTTAATATTAGTTTTATTTTATAATTTACCATTTGAATTATTTAATTTAGATGTAGCTAGTTTATTTATCCTTATTGCGACTATATTATCAGTTGCATCAGCGATAGAATATTATTATAAATCAAAAGAGCATTTATTTAAGTAGGAGGTTTTATGAAAAATGGATATACCGTTGTTGAGTTATTAGTAGTTATTGCGGTTTTTAGTGTGTTTTATTTTTGGGGTGTTATAAACACTTCTCATGCGTTTAGTTATGACAAAAACCAAATCGCTTATGAAGAAAATATAAATCTGATTGAAACTATGGCTAAAGAGTATGCAACTTACAACGAAGATTTATTTGAAGAGAAAAATACTATATACATATATGTAGACGACCTAATCGAAAACAATTATTTAAAAGCAAGCAGCGATGGACAAATAAAAGACCCAAGGAATATAAATGAAAGTTTAAACCACTTGAAAATAAAAATCACAAAAGAAGACAACGCGATAATAGCTAAAATTGTAAAGTTAGAAATTTAGTTGTCAAAAAATTGTAAAACCAGTTTACTCCTTAATGTATATTTGGTAATGTAAATATGTAAGGAGTGGAGTAATATGTTATATCCATCAATAGATAAAATATTAACCATTGTTGATTCAAAGTATAAACTTGTCCATGTACTTGCTGATAGAAGCAAGCAAATTATGGAATATGAACACTATCAAATGGATGAATCTGAGTACATGAGTGAAAAACCGATTGGTAGAGCTTTAGAAGAATTAGAAAATGGTTTAATAAAAGTTATAGAAAACAAATAAAAGTTGATTATATTTTCGTCGTATGATAATATAATCTTGCTTTGGGGAATTGGCTCAGTTGGCTAGAGCACCTGCCTTGCAAGCAGGGGGTCACCGGTTCGAATCCGGTATTCTCCACCAATTATAAAATACGCTAAGTAGGAAAAGTATTATGTATTAATTATTAAAGAAAATTAGTGGTTGATGAAAACTAATATAATTATATATAAGAAAGACACCCTATAAGTAGACTATATAGTCCGGGTAAACCGTTATATTATACAAGTGATCGTTTATGATAATTTGGGTGGCACCGCGGATAACAACATTCGTCCCATACTGGGGATAATGTTGTTTTTATTTTAGGAGGAATAATGAAAAATACATATCGTGATTCGTTTTGTGCGAATGTTGATGAGAAAAAAGTAGGACAAACTATAAAACTTGCAGGTTGGGTAGAAAATATACGAGACCATGGAGGTTTAATTTTCATTGATTTAAGAGATCAATCTGGAATTGTTCAAGTTGTAGGTCATGAAGAGGATATGTTTAAAAATGTAACTAAGGAAAGCACAATTAAAGTTGAGGGTTTACTTAGAAAAAGAAAAGAAGAAGATTATAATAAAAAACTTAAAACTGGAGAGTTAGAAGTTTTAGTTGAGTCTTTAGAAATTTTAGGTCGAGCGAAAAACATGCTTCCTTTTGAAGTTAAAACTTCAAAAAGCGTTAATGAAGAAATGAGACTAAAATATCGTTATTTAGATTTAAGAAACGAAGAGGTATTTAAAAATATTATATTAAGGACAAATGTAATAAAGTTTTTAAGAGAAAAGATGGATTCTTTAAACTTTTTAGAAGTTCAAACGCCAATACTAACTGCATCAAGTCCGGAAGGAGCAAGGGACTTTTTAGTTCCTGCTAGAAAATATCCTGGAAAATTTTATGCTTTACCACAAGCTCCTCAAATTTTTAAACAACTTTTAATGGTTTCGGGATTTGATAGATATTATCAAATCGCACCTTGTTTTAGAGATGAAGACGCAAGAAGCGATAGAGTTTATGGAGAGTTTTATCAACTAGATTTTGAAATGGCTTTTGCTACAGAAGATGAAGTTTTAAAAATTGGTGAAGAAATATTTTACGAAACATTTAAAAAGTTTTCTGATAGAAAAGTAACTAAACCTCCATTTAGAAGAATTAGTTATAAAGAAGCAATGGATAAATACGGTACTGATAAACCAGATTTAAGAAACCCTTTAGAAATTATTGATGTATCTGAAGTATTTAAAAATACAACTTTTGGCCCTTTTCAAGATATAACAATTAAAGCAATAGTTGTTAATAGCTTAGTTGAAAAACCTAACTCGTGGTTCAATGAAGTAGGAGAATATGCAAGTAGTTTAGGTATGCCTGGGATAGGATATTTAAAAGTATTGAAAGACAATGAGTTTCAAGGTCCTATTGCAAAATTTTTAAACGATGAAGAGAAAAAAGAATTAATTTCAAAAACATCTTTAAAGGAAAATGATGTAATATTTTTTATAGCTAATAAAATTGACGCTCCAAAATTAAGTGGTTTAATTAGAATTCATTTAGGAGAAAAACTAAACCTAATAAGTGAAGATACATTTGAGTTTTGTATTATTAATGATTTTCCAATGTTTGAATATGATCACGAAACCAAAAAACATATATTTACCCATAATCCATTTAGTATGCCACAAGGCGGGATGAAAGCATTTGATACCGATGATTATGAAAGTATTTTAGCTTATCAATATGATGTTGTTTGTAATGGTGTGGAATTATCTAGTGGCGCAGTAAGGAATCATGATTTAGAAATAATGAAAAAAGCATTTGGTATTGCAGGATATGACGAGGCTGAAGTTAAAGAACAATTTAAATCTTTATATGAGGCGTTTTCTTATGGTCCTCCTCCTCATGCAGGAATGGCTCCAGGATTTGATAGAATTATTATGATGTTAGCTGAAGTGGATAACGTTAGAGAAATAATAACTTTCCCTATGACTGCAACAGGTCAAGATTTAATGATGGGTTCTCCAACTACTGCAACTGAAGAACAATTAAAAGAGCTTAATATAAAAATAAATACA
>CAZBGT010000062.1:0-3576 GCA_964491615.1 uncultured Muribaculaceae bacterium | reverse complement strand
AACAGGATTATTAAAAAATATAATTTAAATATGTTTTATATTTCAGGTCCTGGTCATGGAGGTAATGCTCCTGTTGCAGGAACATACTTGGAAGGTAGTTATACAGAGGTATATCCAAGGATTACTCAAGATGAAGCAGGGATGAAAAAGCTATTTAAACAGTTTAGTTTTCCTGGAGGAATATCTAGTCATGCAGCTCCTGAGACACCTGGAAGTATAAATGAAGGTGGAGAATTAGGTTATTCACTAGCTCATGCTTTTGGTGCTGTTTTAGATAATCCTACATTAATAGCTGCAACTGTTGTTGGAGATGGGGAAGCTGAAACAGGTCCTTTAGCAGCATCTTGGTTTTTAAATAAGTTCTTAAACCCTGAAAAAGATGGCGTAGTATTGCCCATTTTACATTTAAATGGTTTTAAAATAAATAACCCAACTATTTTAGCAAGAATGGATAAAATGGATTTGTTTAGTTATTTTGCAGGAATGGGTTATGCACCATATTATGTAGACGAAGATGTTCCAGAAAAACTTCATCGTAAATTAGCTAAGGCTTTTGACGAAGCTATGAAAGATATTCAATTTATAAAAGATAATCATCATAGTTTAAAAAATATATATTACCCGATAATTATACTTAGAACTCCCAAAGGTATTACGGGACCTAAGGATATTGTTGGTAAATTTGAAGCACATCAAATTCCTTTTCAAATAAGAACAAAAGAAGATTTACATAATTTAGAATTTTGGTTAAGAAGTTATGAACCAGAAAAACTATTTGATAAAGATGGAAAACCAGTTAAAGAAATACTAGAACTGAATCCTAGCAAAGCTAAATTAATGGGTTTAAATCCTCACACTAATGGTGGTATTTTATCAAAAAAATTGCTTTTGCCAAATTTTAAAGAATATGGCCTAAGTTTCGATAAAAGAGGAAGCATCATGGCGAGTGACATGATGGAGTTGGGTAAATACCTAAAAGATGTATTTAAATTAAACAGTTATTCAAAAAACTTTAGAATTTTTGGACCTGACGAGGCTTTTTCAAACAGATTAAATCATGTTTTCGAATACGAAAATAAAACATGGAATATGGATGTAGTAAAAGATGAACTATATCTTAAACCTGAAGGTAGAGTGTTTGATTCGTTTTTATCTGAACATGTTTGTCAGGGAGCCTTAGAAGGGTATTTATTAACCGGAAGACACGGAATACTACATTCATATGAAGCATTTGTTAGAATCGTTGATTCTATGGCAAGTCAACATGCAAAATGGTTAAAAGTTACGAAAGAATTACCATGGAGAAGAGATGTAAACTCACTAAATTATATTTTGAGTAGCCATACTTGGCAGCAAGACCATAATGGTTATACACACCAAGAACCAGGTTTTTTAAATCACATAACAACTAAAAAAACAGATATTACTAGAATATATTTACCATTTGATGCTAACTCTTTAATATCAACAGTAGATCATGTTTTAAAAACAAAACATTATATTAATGTAATTGTTGCCAGTAAACATCCAAGACCGCAATGGTTGAACATGGATGAAGCTAGTGAACATTGTAAAAATGGTATTGGAATCTGGGAGTGGGCTAGTTTAGGAGATGTTGATAAACCAGATATAATACTAGCTTGTGCTGGAGATACTCCAACTTTAGAAGTATTAGCGGCTTCAACAATATTAAAAGAACATATGCCGAAATTAAACGTTAGAATAATTAATGTTGTGGACTTATTTAAAATTGAATCCGGAGAAAATCATCCACATAGCTTAACAGATAAAGAATATGATTCACTTTTCACAAAAGATAAGCCTATTATATTTGTATTTCATGGGTACCCTCACTTAATACATCAACTAACAAGTGATAGAACAAATAACGATATGCATGTAAGAGGTTATCAAGAAGAAGGAACTATTACTACTCCATTTGATATGAGAGTACAAAACAAAATAGATCGTTATCATTTAGTTTTAGATGTTTTAAAATATACCAAAAAACAAAATAAGAAATTAACAGAGTTAATGAACGAAAGAATTAAAACGCATAAGTCTTATATCAAAAAACACGGTAAAGACATGCCTGA
Organism: uncultured Muribaculaceae bacterium; assembly: GCA_964491615.1. Lineage (GTDB taxonomy): Bacteria > Bacillota_I > Bacilli_A > RF39 > UBA660 > CAKOSP01. Next base: position 1,480 of record CAZBGT010000062.1, on the reverse strand, counting down.
AATTCTTGAGTGGACATTTGAAAAAGAAAACAAAGCTTAAGCTTTGTTTTTTATTTTAGCCATATTACATTTCTGAATTTCTTTTTCATATATTTATCATGATAATGTTTATCCAAAAAAACCTCTATTTTATTAGCAGGTTCTAAACCTTGGTATCTTTTTTCATACCTATACATAGCTAAAGAAGAAATTATAATATTAAAAACTAAAAAGGTTGTTAAAAAGATTGTTAAATAAAGATTAAGTTTATCGTTTATTTTATCTACTACTTTTTTAATATATGGATAAACATAAGCTATAAATAAAGTTGCAAGTAAACCCCACACAATCATATAAATTAGTGTAGTTCTTCCACCTATATTTAAAAGTCTACCTGAATAATCCCAAGATATAACATTAAAGAAAAATTCTTGTAAAAAACCTAAAGAAAATTCTATCACTCCTGATGCAATAGTTGCAATAAAAAACATTCTTTTTTTACTATATCCTCTATTAGCAAGTAAAAACACAAGGACAACTGCAGCGATACCATATACAGGACTAAAGGGACCATATAACAAACCCTTGTAATGACGCCACTCGATTACGTTTCCAGAAAAAAACAAAACAAAAACTCTATATATTCCTTCCCACAAATAACCTACAAAGGAACCTATTAAAAATAAATATAAATACTGTGAATAAAATCTTAATTTTTTCATATGGCTTTATTATAACATGTTATAATATTCATAGGTGAGTTATGAATTATAATGATTTTGATTTGATAATAACTAACGCTGTTATTAAAACTGATATTTTAAAATCTCATAAAGGACTTCTAAAACCTAAAATTATTACACTGAGTGATTTTAAAAACCTAATAATTGGGGATATTGATCCAAATAGCGTCTATTTTTTAATGAAAAAATATAACTTAAATATACACGAGACAAAAACATATTTAAACAATATTTATTTTTTGAAAAACTATTATGACGATTTAATAAAACATGGCTTAATTAAGTTAAATAACTTTAAATTCAAAAATATTTTAGTAATTAATGAATTTATCGATCCTTATTTAACAAAAAAACTAAAAGAGATAAATATTACATACTATAAACATTTGAACAGTACAAAAAAACATGATGTTTACTCTTTCAAAACATTGGAAGAAGAATTAAACTTTATAGCTTCTAAAATTAGTGAGTTATTAAAGACCATTGATATTAATAAAATAAAAATAGTGAACAAAAGTAATAGTTATGACTTAATGATTAAAAAGATATTTGATTTTTATAAAATACCTATTAATTTAAATCGAAAAAGTTCAATATATAAACTAACCGACACAATAAATTTTATAAATAGCTTAAAAACTTCTAAAAACATCGAGGTTTCTTTAAATTTAATAAAAAATGAAGAAACGAAAAAGTTAATTATTAAAGTTTTAAATAAATATATCTATAATGAAATAGATGATGAGTTATTTAATATA
>CAZBGT010000061.1:0-3580 GCA_964491615.1 uncultured Muribaculaceae bacterium | reverse complement strand
TTATTTAAAAAATTATACGGATCAAATATTTATGTCTTCGCCAGATAATATATATTATTATAATAAGATAAATTTCAATGTTGTTAATGACTTAACAGTTGGAAAAGAAAACCCTCCAACCGGAGATACATTGTTTTATAAAGTAGTTTTTATTGCACCATTAATCTTCATGAGTTTTATACCAATTGTTATATTGATTTTAATAAAAAATAAAGAAAGTAAAAAATAATTTTACTTTTTTTATGATTATAAAGGATTTTAACCTCAATAAGGCTATATATATACTAGAAGAGAGGTTAAATGATTCCTGAGGACAAGATATTAGAAATAAGGCAAAAAGCTAATATAGTCGATATTATCGGTAGTTATGTCGATTTAGAAAAAAAAGGTAAAAATCACTTCGCTTTATGCCCATTTCATGACGATACTAATCCTAGTATGTCTGTATCAGAAGAAAAACAGATATTTAATTGCTTTACTTGTAATATAGGCGGCAATGTTTTTTCATTTGTTATGGAATATGATAATGTTGATTTTAAAACAGCTGTTAAAACAGTAGCAGATAAAGTCGGGGTTCCTCTTGAAATAACAAAAAGTTATCAAAAAAGTTATGATAGTGTTGATTATAAAATATTGGATGTAAGTAAAAAGTTTTTTTACAACAATTTAAATACAAAAATTGGTTTAAAGGCAAAACAATATTTGCTAGATAGAAATATCGATGAAGAAACAATAAAGTTTTTTGAATTAGGATATGCTCAAGACGAATATGACTCTTTAACTAATTTTTTAACTAAACAAAATTATAAAGAAAAAGATTTACTAGAATTAGGGCTGACAAACCAAGCAGAAACATCATTATATGATGCATTTAGAAACAGAATTATTATACCTATAGATAATTTAGATGGTAAAACAGTTGGGTTTACTGGTAGGATTTTTAATAATGAAGATTTAGCAAAATATGTAAACTCAAAAGAATCAAATATATTTAAAAAAGGTAATATATTATTTAATTACTTTAATGCGAAAAATCATATAAAAAAAACTAAGTTTGTTTTATTAGTCGAAGGGAATATGGATGTAATTAAACTCCATTCTAGTGGCATTTACAATTCAATAGCACTAATGGGAACTTCTTTAACAAAAGAACAAATCACTGCTCTTAAAAAATTAAGATGTCAATTAAAATTATTACTAGATTCCGATACCGCGGGAATAGAGGCCACGATTAGATATGCAGAGGAATTAATTAAAAACAAAATCGATGTTTCCATTATAAAACTAAATGATGCAAAAGATCCTGATGAATTTATTGATAAATTTGGAGTAGAAAAATTTAAGATTGCTACAACCAAAGATATCTCATTCATCGATTACAAAATCGAATATCTAAAAAAGAAATATAACTTAAAAAACACTGAGGAGTTATCGGAATTTATAAAAGAGGTTATTAAATCTTTAGAACATCTAAACGATATTGAACAAGAATTAGTATTAAGCAAAATATCCAAAGATTATCAGGTTGATATAGATATTTTAAGAAAACAACTAAAACCTACTGCCAAAAAAGAAACTATTCAGGTGAAAGTGAAAGAAGAATCACAACAAGAAATAAGTAGATACAAACAAATCGCAAATATTGTTTTATATTACTTATTAAACGATTATAATTTCTCAAGAATTTATAAAGACGATTTAAATTACTTTAAAGAAAAAAGTGAAAGAGAACTATTTGCAGCAATTTATAGTTATCAAAAAAACAACAAAAATTATGTGGTTGCGGACTTTTTAATATATATTCACGATAATAATGAATTATATGAAAAAACTATTTCAATTTTAAACGAGCATAATACAGAACTAGTCACTCATGACAAATTTATCCAATATGTTGATGCCATGAAAAAATATTTAAAAGAGGAACTAATAAAAGAACTGACGTTTAAAATAAATAATGAAACAAATGATGATGAGAAAATTAAACTGTTATTAGAGTTAACAGAAATTAAAAGGGAAGGGTAAGATATGAAAGAGATAAAAACATTAGAAGAAAGAGAGTCAAATTTATTAAAATTAGGAAAAAAACAGGGTTATATAACATTTGATGACTTAGCTAAAGAACTTAAAGGTTTAGACTTAGATACTGATGAATTAGATGATATTTACAATTTGTTTGTTGAAAAACAAATTGAAATATTGGATAAAGATGAAGTAAATAAGAAACAAGAAGAAAAAGACGAGAAGGAAAAAATTAAAGATACTGAGGGTGAAATTGTTAAAGAATTAAACATCAATGACCCAGTAAGAATGTATTTAAAAGAAATTGGACAAATTCCTTTACTAACCGCCGAAGAAGAATTAGAGCTTAGTATTCAAGTAGAAAAAGGTTCTAAAGAAGCAGAAGCCAAATTAGCTGAATCAAATTTGAGATTAGTTGTAAGTATTGCTAAAAGATACGTAGGAAGAGGTTTATTATTCCTTGACCTTATTCAAGAAGGTAATATTGGATTAATGAAGGCAGTTGATAAATTTGATTATACAAAAGGTTTTAAATTTTCAACTTATGCTACATGGTGGATCAGGCAAGCAATCACAAGAGCACTTGCAGACCAAGCTCGTACTATAAGACTTCCAGTTCACATGGTTGAAAAAATAAATCAGATGGTAAGAATTCAAAGGCAAATGGTTTTGGAATTAAACAGAGAGCCTACTGAGGAAGAAATTGCAGAACGAATGGAACTACCTGTTGAAAAAATAAAAGAATTTATTAAAATAAGTCAAGATCCTGTTTCATTAGAAACTCCTATAGGAGACGAAGACGATTCTCATTTAGGTGACTTTTTGAAAGATGAAAATACTTTATCTCCTGAAGAATTCACTGAAAATGAAATGTTAAAAGAAGAAATAAATGAAGTCTTATCAACATTACAAGATAGAGAACAACAGGTTTTAATTTTAAGATTTGGTTTAAAAGATGGGACATATCACACTTTAGAAGAAGTGGGTAAAAAATTTAATGTAACACGAGAAAGAATAAGACAAATAGAAGCTAAGGCTTTAAGAAAATTAAGACACCCATCTAGAGCAAAAAAACTTAAAGACTTTTTAGAAGATGAATAAGAATTTATCTAAAAGATTAATGTCAATTATAAATTTAATTGACAAAAACAGTGTTATTTTAGATGTTGGAACCGACCATGGTTATGTACCTATATATGTTATTCAAAACAAAATTGCGTTTAAAGCATACGCAAGTGATATATCTGAGCATTCAGTAAATAAGACTAAAGACTTAGTAAAGAAATTAAATTTAGAAAAGTATATTACAGTATTTTTAAGTGATGGATTAAATAATATAAACATTAAATATGACACATTAATCATTGCTGGCATGGGATATTACACAATTAATCACATATTAAAAACTAGCACTAATTTACCTAATACAATAATTATTCAATCAAATAGTGATCTATATAAATTAAGAAAATTCATGAATAAATTAGGTTATAAAATTTTCAAAGAAGAAGCCATTTATGACAAAAACAAATTTTATTCAACTATAAAATATGTAAAA
>CAZBGT010000060.1:0-3596 GCA_964491615.1 uncultured Muribaculaceae bacterium | reverse complement strand
TGTAAAGTATTTAATTTAAGAATGTTTTTTATCAAAGTATAATCTTTGTTTTTGTTATAGATTACATATAATTTTGAATTTATTTTATTTTGTTGAAGAATATTTCTTACCTCTTTTACAAAATCAAGTTTTTCGTTAATACTATTTAAAGAGTCTCTATATATATATTTCTCGTTATATTCAGGATAATTTGCTAGGTGTATATTTTTATTATTTAAATTTGTATATATTTCATCAGTTATAAATGGAGTAAACGGATGAAGCATTTTTAAAATGTTATTTAACACATACTTTAAAGTCCATTTTGTTTCATTAGTTAAATTAAATTTTGACATTTCAATATAGTTATCACAAAAATCTCCCCAAATAAATTCATATAAAGTTTTACCAACTAAACTGAATTCATAATTATCCATAAATCTTTTTACATCTTTAATTGTGGTTTGAAGTTTGGTTAAAATCCATTTATCTTCATCACTTAACAAATTTGTATTAACCATTTCGTTTGAAGTGTTCAAACTAACATATCTTGATGCGTTCCAAAGTTTATTTAAAAAATTCCAAGATGCAACAACTTTTTCTTGTTCATATCTTAAATCAGTTCCGATACTAGTTGAGGTTGTTAAAAACCATCTTAATGCATCTGTACCATGTTCTTCAATTACATCCATTGGGTCTATACCGTTTCCTAAAGACTTAGACATTTTATTGCCGAATTGATCTCTAATTAAACCGTGAATCAAACAATCTTTAAAAGGTCTTTTTCCAGTAAAGTGAAGTCCTTGAAAAGTCATTCTGTTAACCCAGAAAGGAATAATATCATAAGCCGTTACTAAAACATCAGTGGGATAATACCTTTTATATAGCTGATCGTTTTCTAAAGACCAATTCAAAGTTGAAAATGGCCATAATGCACTTGAAAACCAAGTATCTAATACATCCTCGTCTTGAATCCAACCTTCTTCCTCTGGGGGATTTTCTCCAACATAAATTTCTTCGTTTTTATACCAAGCAGGAATCCTATGCCCCCACCAAAGTTGTCTTGAAATGCACCAATCATATGTAATTTCCATCCAGTGATTCATTATTTTTTCATATCTCTCTGGATAAAAATTTACCTTATTATCAATATCTTTTTGGTTATTAAGTACTTTATCAGCAAGAGGTCTCATCTTTACAAACCATTGATCTGAAAGTAAGGGTTCAATCATTGCTCCACTTCTTTCAGAGTGACCTACATTATGTTTCATTGACTCAGTTTTTTCAATGAGATTTGCATTTTTTAAGTCCTCTACTAATTCTTTTTTAACTGTAAATCTATCTTTACCACTATATTTACCAGCTTCTGAGTATAAAGTTCCATCCTTATTTATAATTGATATTCCTTCTAAATTATGTCTTTTACCTATCTCAAAATCGTTTGGATCACTTCCTGGGGTAATTTTTAAAACTCCTGTTCCAAAATCAGGATCAACGTATTCATCTTCAATAATTGGTATTTCTCTACCTACAATAGGCACCATTACCTTTTTACCAACATATTGTTTATATTTATCATCTTTGGGATCAATAGCTAACGCAACATCACCAAAAATAGTCTCAGGCCTGGTGGTGGCAACTACTAAATATTCGTTTTCATCTTTTATTTTATATTTCAAATAATATAGCATACCATCTATTTCTTTATGAACTACTTCTTCGTTAGACAGCGCAGTCATAGAAATTGGATCCCAATTTATTAGTCTATAACCACGGTAAATTAAACCTTCATTATATAAAGATACAAATACTTTATTAACAATTTTATTTAAATCTTCGTCCAAAGTAAATTTTTCTTTAGTATAATCTAATGATAAACCTAGCTTCGCCCATTGGTCCTTAATATTGCTTGAATATTTTTTCTTCCAATCCCATGCGTGTTTTAACCATTCTTCCCTCGACATTTCTCTTGGATTAATTTTTTGCTCAATTAAATGTTTGTCCACAACAGTTTGAGTAGCTATTCCAGCGTGATCCATCCCTGGCAACCATAAAGCATCATAGCCTGATAATCTTTTATATCTAATAATAATATCTTGTAATGCAGTATCCCATGCATGGCCTAAATGTAGTTTTCCTGTTACATTTGGCGGAGGTAAAATAATTGTAAATGGTTCCTTTTTTAAATCACCAGATTTAAAATAATCGTTTTTTAGCCACGAATTATACTTACCTTTCTCTACATCTTTATGATTATATTTAATGTTCATTATTCCTCCTAAAATAAAAAGCTAACTCATCTAAAGGACGAATTAGCCGTGGTACCACCTTATTTATTTCTCAAATACTTAACGCGTATAACGTTTAAACTCCTTTTGCAACCTTCTTTATAAATGCTTATTAGTTTACACCACCCACTAACTCTCTTTAAAACTACTTATAAATACTCCTCAAAAATCTTTGTTTAATAACTGTATTTTAACAAATTACTATTAATTATTCAACGGTCTTAACTAACTGATCATCCACATATATTTTCATTTGATTATTTTCTTCATCTATTTTAACTTTCGCACCTTCACTAATTTCAATCTGATCAATATGAGAAAATTTTAAATTATTAAAGATATATATAGAAGTTGGCGTAACTAAAACATGTCTTAGTCCCAAATGATAGTCAATTATTTCATAATTTTCATGTAATAATTGACCAGTAATTGTATATGCAAAATATCTATTCGTTTTTACAATAACAATATCATCAACATAATCATATATCGGAGTACTAAAATAACTAGATATAATTTCATTTTTATCATTAATTAAGAAATATTCTAAACCATTTCCTGCTAATAAAATATCAGATTTAATTGAACCATCTTCAAGTTTATTAAATAAAGCTAAATGCTCATACTTGTAATCTATAACAACTTTAAAATCACTAAGTTGAATCATTCCCCACTTTTCAGAAGTCTGAATTAATAAATAATCATTTTGTATTTGATGATTATAAAATTTAATGTAATCGAATGAAGTTATAACCTTTTTAAGTTGAGTATCATATAAATTGATTTTATAATTGTCGTCAATTAATACATAGCGCTCATTAATTAATTTTAAATTTTCCGTCTTTCCTTCTTGATAATAATTAATGCTTAACTTTTCTTCACGACTCGTTGCTAAATCACAACTTTCTATAATGCATTCATATTTATCTAAAAGTTCACCTTTTGAATTATAGAAATATAAAAAACCATCTAATTTGTGTTGTTTATGCGGGTTTTCACCCTTTAACGTAGTTTGAACCTTATACACAGTAGCTATTGTGAAAATTGGTAATAACACAATTAGAAAGCCTACTATAATAAAAAGTGTCGTTTTATCTTTTAGTTTCATAATTACTCTCCTTTACTAATTTCATAAACTAATTGTCCATTTATATAAACCGCTATGTTTTCTAATTTATAGCTTACTATTAAATTATCTTTATATGCTAAATTAACAGAGTCTTTTGGAATATCTTTTAGCAAATCTTCAGTTGGATTACTCAATGAATAAAATTCAGCATTTTCCTCATCATTAACCGCGGCGAAATAATTATCGAAAAATCATATATA
>CAZBGT010000059.1:0-3729 GCA_964491615.1 uncultured Muribaculaceae bacterium | reverse complement strand
AATGTTAATCCAAATATTTTATATAATAAAAGAGTAAGAAATGGTTTAATTGTGGCATTCTTATTATTCGTTATGCTTTTAAAAGATATGGACACAATTAAATTTTTGTTTTGCATTTTAGCAGGATATTGGATGTTTAAATCTAGTTATACCCAACTTAAAAATAAATACAAAAAAAACATTCACCACATTGATGAAATGTTACCTCACTATCTAAAAAACATTGAAATACTTATTCAACATTATACTGTTCCAGTTGCGATAGGAAAGTCAATGGCTGACGCACCTGAGATATTTAGACCGGGTTTGCAAGATTTAATTAATGAGATAAACTCTGGTATTGATACAATTGATCCATACATGAATTTTGCTAAAAAATATCCAGTTAGAGATTCAATGAGAATGATGAGATTACTTTATCGTTTATCGTTAGGTAGACAAGAAAGAAAACAAGAGCAGCTATTAACTTTTTCAAAATCTATTTCTTCATTACAACAAAAGTCTAGAGAATTAAAATATAAGACTAGACTAGAAAAGATGGAAAATAAAACTATGCAGATGTTGATTGCCACCGGTATAGGTGTAATGATACTTTTAGTATTAGCAGTTCTTCAAATGATGGGATAGTAGTTTACAACCTAAAAACAAAAAAAGTTGTTAAAAATGTATATTTAGAATATAATTAAATCAAGATAGGAGGAAAAATGAAAGAAGCGACCGGAGAATTAAATATGACCGTAATTACTGTTGTTGCAATAGCAGCAGTGGCAGCATTCTTTTATGCTTTTGTTTGGCCTTCAATTAGGGCAAATATTACAAGTAGTACACACTGTGCCTCAGCATTCAATTGTAGAGATTGTCAAAATGGGCAATGTACATGTGATTACATTGATGGAAACGACACTAAAACTATAAAATGTCCTGATGCTAGTGCAAATTAAAATTAACTAGTTATGAAAGAAGCAACTGGAGAGTTAAATATGAGCGTAATAATTATTTTAGCTGTAAGTATCTTTTCAGCTTTTTTTTTCACGATCTTGTGGCCAGTAATTAAAACTAATTTTGAACATAATTCACAATGCTCTAAAGCAATTTGTGAACCGTGTTTAACTGGCTCTGATTGTAAAACAGTTAATTGTTATATAAAAGGCAAAGAGGATCAACGATTTTCTTGTGTCTATAAGGGATGATATAGATGAAAGAGTCAATTGGCGCAGTATTTTTATTTCAGATAGCAATAGCATTTCTGTTATTATTTACTGGTATAATGAGTTTAACAATTAATCATTCTAAAGCATTCGGGGTTAAGGGAAGTATAATCACTTCCATTGAATATAATGAAGGAATAGATTTAAGAAATGCAACATTACCTACTGATTTAATTGATGCAATGACCGAAGAATCATATAGAACCACTGGAAAATGTCCTGAAGATGAAGATGATGTGGTTTACTTCGGTTTTGATAGAGAAGGTAGAAAAAATAGTTATGAACCTTCAATATGCATTGCAAAAATAACCTTTTCAAATGATTTAAATATGCCATCGGGATCATATATCCCAAGTGAAATTCAAAAAGGTTGTTATTTTAAAGCAATAGTATTTTACAAATTAGATTTTCCTGTATTAAAAGAAGTATTTAAATTTAGTTTATATGGTGAAACAAGAGTAATGTATAGCCCATATTGTTAAAGGAGAGAAATGAGAGAAGTAACTAGTTCTACATGGACTTTTTCATTAATTATTACATTTATGTTTTTATTCTCAGCTTTTTTAGCGTTATCGATTACTTATTCTAAAGTATTTAAATTAAAAAATGAGGTTTTAACTATTTTAGAAAAGTATGAAGGCTTAACCTCTGAATCTCACGAAATAATAAATAACTTATTATTAACCAGTAATTATAAAACTACGGGGCACTGCAAAGATGTGTTATATGCTGAGGATGATTTAAATTCAAATCCTCAATATATAAAAAAATCTGAAGCCAACAAAAAATATTATTATTGTTTAGAGAGTAGCAAAACCTCTAACCCAAATATAAAAGATAAAGTATATTATGATATAAAATTGTTTTTCAAATTTAATCTTCCAATATTTGGAGAACTAACTAGCTTTGATATAAATGGAAGAACAAAATTAATTAAAGTAAATCAAAATAAAATAATACATAAGGAGGTAAGATGAACGTAATAGTTTCAAATAAATATCAGGCAGCATTAGGAGTTCTTGATATTGATGTTATCAAATCAATAAATGGGGAATTTAGCCCGTTAGATTTAGCAAATCAATTTAAAACATTTTTTTATAATAAAATGATTATTGATATAACTTCTATAAAGGATTATGAAAATATTGCGGTAATGAGAGAGTTATCGATCAATTTAGATATGACTAATACTATATTACTTTTAGATGACTCTACAATTGTGAACTCACCTGCTTATTTGTCTCAACTTGTTTCGATGGGAATTTATAATTTCACAAAAACACCAAACAATGTTAAATTTTTATTAGATAATCCAAATTCTTACAAAGATGTTGCTAAATATCAAAATTTAAATATTTCACAAGAACCTAACAAATTTAATGATAAGTTAGATAAACCTGCCACCACAGGAACAATTGGAAGAAGAGTAATCGGAATAAAGAATTTAACTTCTCATGCTGGAGCAACCACTTTAACTTATATGTTAAAAAAACATCTAGAAGATCTATACCGTGTTAAAGCTGTTGAATTAAACGCAAGCGATTTTGAATATTTAGGAGACAATGAGTTAGAAAGCTTAAATGCTGTAAAATTCGATGAATTTTTATCAATTAATAATGACTTAGAAGTTGTATTAGTTGATTTAAATAGAGAAGATGTTTCATTATGTAGTGAAGTAATATATTTGGTAGAACCAGGTATTTTAAAATTAAATAAATTGATTCAACATGATTATAAAGTTTTTGAAAAGATAAAAAATGAAAAAATAATACTGAATCGTAGTGTTTTAGATGAACGTAGTGTAAAAGACTTCGAAAGAGAAAGTGGTATAAAAGTATTTTTTAATTTAGTTAATGTAGATGATAAATTAAATAAAGATCTTCATGTTATTCAACTGCTGATTTCATTGGGCTTTACAAGAATGTCTACCGAAAGTGACAAACCAAGCGTTTTTGGCATATTTTAGTTGACTAAAAACATTATTTTAGATAAAATAATTTTAGAAAGAGGAAGTGATTAATTATGTTAATAGCAGCTCAATCGACATTTTGTCAAGACACTGCAGTAATTTGGCAATTTGTAGGTCAAATACTATTCGTAGTTAAAATCGTAATTCCATTAATAATTATATTATTAGGAGCTATTGATTTAGGAAAAGCCGTAATTAGTAATGATGAAGGAGAAATTAAAAAATCAACAACATCTTTAATGAAAAGATTTGTTGCAGGTATTGTAATATTCTTTATACCAATTATAGTTAGCGCAGTATTTAGTATATTAAGCTTATTTAAAGAAGCTAAGGCAGAATATGACATTTGTAAGAATTGTATAGTTTATCCTTACAATGAAGCAAAGTGTAAACCAAAAGAACTATAATAAATAAAATTAACAAAAAAGAACTTTAAGTTCTTTTTTTATGTTTAAATATGTTATTATTTAAATATGAATTTTGAAAAAGTTTTAATAAATCTAGCAAAAAATTTGGATGAGTATGATCAAAACAAGTATTTAATGTTAGAAA
>CAZBGT010000058.1:0-3843 GCA_964491615.1 uncultured Muribaculaceae bacterium | reverse complement strand
AAATTTTGATAAGTATGATAAAAACAAGTATTTAATGTTAGAAAACATTATATATAATTTTTCAATGCTAAAAGATAATAATCCCTTTTTAATTAAAAAATTAACTAAAAAATATAATAACACTTCTGATATTAAAGAGAAAAACATTATAAGCAATTTACTTAAGATAATGAATAATATCGACTATGATAATTTAGAAGAGCTAGTTATTAAAGATATATATATCCTTCCCAAACAAAAGGCAAATCTTTTTATAGGAGCTCTTAATAATACTTCAATATCCACATTAAAATTACTAAACGATAAATTTATCCAAGATAAAATAATAAATTCTCTTAAAATGTTAAAACAACAAAATGAAAGACTTCAAGGAATAGATAATTATTATAGTTATCTATTAGGTAAATATAATAAATATAAAGATAGTATATCTATTCAAGATAAAATTAACAGGTTATATTACGAAAGATATTTAGAGTTATACAAAACTAAAAAAGAAGTACTCGAACCAATTTATCTTTACAATATAAAAACATCACTTATTAAGTGATGTTTTGTTATCTAGCTTCAGATATTCCTGTATAAATTAAGTTTGGTTCAAAAATATTTTTAGTCCAAACATATGTTACAACATAATCATAAATTGGATTTATTTTAGTGTGGTTAGTATATTTGTGTGAGTTAGATGAAGCGTCTTTTGTACACTTATTATCTTGTGCTGCTGTTACAGTAAATTTAATTGGTGTAAATAATATATCGTAACCAACAGTAGGGAAGTAGTAAGGTATAACTCCAATTTTGTTTTTATAAGTATAACTAATAGTTACATAATAATAACCGTCTGATTTTTTATAAGGATTTCCAACTGCGTATGTAAAATTACTTTTCTTAAGTGATGCATTTCTTAACAATGTAGCACTAGTAATATAAGCATTGTTGTTTTGGTTGTTTCCTACTTGATATAAATCTATATCACGTTCATCAATGTAAGTTTGATAATCAATAGTTGTAGTAGCAAAATAGCTGTGAGATTTTAATGATACTGAGTTATTCATAAACGGTAAACTATTTTTAAGCTTTAAATCATATGTAAATACTTTTCCTGAAGTTGTGTTAGCTGGAATCCACGATACTGTACGGTAGGTAGATTCAGTGTTTTGGCAATAATCGTAATGTAGTTCATAAGAAACTTTTTTGTGTTTATACCACATTGTTTTAGCTGGCGGAGGTGTTGGTTTGTCTTCACAACCTACGCAAGGTATATTAATCGTAGTACGATATTCTTTTTTAACAATTTTTACAACTTCGGTTTTCTTATCCGTTGAAGTAGGTGGTTTAACAGCAACTTTTTCTTGTTCTTTGATAACTTCTTTAATTATTTCTTTACAATCAGTAGTGCAATCTGTTTTCTTTTCAATAGTAGTTACTAAAAAGTCTTCATATTTACCGCATTGTAGTAAAACTTTTAAAGCATAATTTTCATCACTTGTTTTTGTTGCTTTAACATAACTTTTTTCTAAGCTACAACTTTTATCAACATTAGTAAAATCTAAAACAATTTTTTGATCAATCATTTGTCGTAATGTTAATGTTTTGCTTTCTCCAACTTTAGCTGGTAATTTATCTGCAGTAAAATATTCAAAAGCACCAGTTTTCATATCTTTTAAGTTAGTGCTATATACCGCAAAGTCAGTAACGTTAGTAGGCTTTTCATAAGAAACTTTTTTAATTGCATAAAACACAATAAAAAACGCTATAACGATTAAAATAACCATTAATACTTTGAAAAATGCACCACTAATGCTAAAAATATTCCCTCTTTTATCTTCGTACATCCGTACCCCCTCCTTTTTAAGGTATATCCTACCATTGTTTATATTTTATGTCAACAAAAAAACATATATGGTAAAATATATTATGTAGGTGGTTTTATGGACAAAATTGTAATTAAAGGAGCTAGAGAAAACAACTTAAAAAATATTGATCTAGTAATACCTAAAAATAAGTTAATAACTATTACTGGTGTCTCAGGAAGCGGTAAGAGTTCTTTAGCATTTGATACTATTTATGCAGAAGGTCAAAGAAGATATGTCGAGTCATTATCAGCTTATGCAAGACAATTTATTGGAGTTTCTTCTAAACCCGATGTAGACTCTATAGATGGGTTAAGCCCAAGTATTTCAATAGATCAAAAGTCCACAAATAAAAACCCGCGTTCGACAGTAGGAACCATTACTGAAATTTATGATTATTTCAGATTACTGTATGCAAGAATTGGTATACCTTATTGTCCAGATCATAACATTCCAATTAAGGCTCAATCTATAGAAGAAATGACTAATAAAGTTATGGAATTAATAGATAAGAGAATAACTATTTTTTCTCCGGTTGTTAGTGGGGAAAAAGGTGTTCATAAAGATGTAGTAAATAATTTAAGAAGTTTAGGCTTCACCAAAATAAGAGCCAATAATAAAATTCATAACATTGATGATGAGTTAAACTTAGAAAAAAATATAAAAGATTATATTGAAGTAGTTATAGATAAAGTAAAAGTTAGTGAAGAAGAAAAAAGTAGAATATTTGAAAGTATAGAACTGGCAGCTAACCTAGCAAATGGAAAAGTACTAATAGAATATGATAATGAGTCATTAATTATGAATGAAAAATATGCTTGTCCAAAATGTAATTATTCAATCCCGGAATTAGAACCCAGAACCTTTTCATTCAATTTACCTTTTGGAGCGTGCCCAACTTGTAAAGGTTTAGGCTCAATGCAAAAAATTAATATTGATTTAATAATTGAAGATGAAAACAAATCAATTAATGAAGGTGGTTTAAATACCATAAATGTAGAAGAAAACAATATATTTTATACAATGATTAAAACAGTTTCGAAACATAAAAACATTGATTTAGATAAACCAATAAAAAAATTAACTAAAAAAGAATTAGATATAATTTTATACGGTCTAGATGAAGAATTAGAGTTTTTTTATAAATCCAAAAATGGTGGGGAGAGAAAAACCATTAGTAAATATGAAGGTATTGTAAATAATCTAGAAAGAAGATATTTAGAGACTAATAGTAATTGGATCCGTGATTGGATTGAAGGTTTTATGTATGAAGATATTTGTCCAACATGTGGAGGAAAAAGATTAAAAGATTCAAGTTTAAGTGTATATATTAACAAGAAAAATATATATGATTTAACTGCACTATCAATTCAAGAATTAAAAGAATTTTTTGATAATTTAAAATTAAAAGAAGAAGAAGAAAAAATAAGTAATTTAATTTTAAAAGAAATAAAAGAAAGAACGTCATTTTTAATAAATGTTGGTTTAAGTTACTTAACTTTAGCTAGAAATGCCGCAACATTATCAGGGGGAGAGGCTCAAAGAATAAGATTAGCTACTCAAATTGGTTCAAAACTTTCTGGAGTTTTATATGTTTTAGACGAACCTAGTATTGGACTACATCAAAAAGATAATGAAAAATTAATCAATTCTTTAAAAGAAATGAGAGATTTAGGTAACACTTTAATTGTAGTTGAACATGACACCGATACCATGTTAGCGAGTGATTATTTAATTGATATAGGCCCTGGAGCGGGAGAATATGGCGGGGAAGTATTAGCCATGGGTACACCTACTGAGGTTATGAACAATAAAAATAGCGTAACGGGTAAATATTTAAAAGGTTTAGAAAAAATTGAAATACCTAAATCTAGAAGAAGCGGGAACTCTAAATTTATTAAAATAATTGGAGCGAAAGAAAACAATTTAAAAAATATAAATGTGGATATTCCACTTGGTAAATTTATTTGTGTAACTGGGGTATCAGGTT
>CAZBGT010000057.1:0-3863 GCA_964491615.1 uncultured Muribaculaceae bacterium | reverse complement strand
CTAGCATGATATTAGAAAAATCTTTAATTTTATATTCTCTTTTTATTTTACTAAATATTAAATCTCCAAACTGTGCTGATACTGCTAAAATCACAGTTACTATTAATAAACTTATACTAAATGAATCTATTAAGTTTATATAAACTATAATTGAAGTGATTACCGCTACTAATAAGCCCCCAATACTTCCTTCTAAAGTTTTATTAGGACTAATTTTTGGAGATAATTTATGTTTACCTATTAACATTCCAAATAACATTGCAAAAGTATCTCCTAAAATAGTTATGGTTAAAAGATATGCAAATATTATTAAATTACTTGAGGTATACAACAAACTATTAAACGCTATTCCTAAAAATAATATAAATCCTATTAAAAACATAGAATCTTTAATAGTATATTTCCTGCCATAAAACAAAGCTGGAATAATCAATAGAATTACAGGTAGAAGTAATTTAACCACATTAATTTCAGTCAAATTTAAATTAGTGTAATTAAAATAAGTTAAAAATAGTAAAAAGAAAAGTCCAATTACTTTTATTAAATTTGGTGTTTTGGAATTTAGGTCAGTTATTTCTTTATAACCCAAAATCGCTAATATACCTATTAGAAATACTAACGGTAAACCACTAATATAAACTATTGGAAAAATTATACCCGCTACTATTAATGCGCTTATTATTCTAACTTTCATTATTCCTCCTAAAGAAAAAACGAAGGATTACTTCATTTATAAAATTTCATCAAATTTTTCAATTTCATCCAAATGTTCTTCAACTAAATTTCTAAAACGTTTTTTGAAGATAACAACTTTTCTTCTTAATGTTTCTGCGTCTTGATCAATTTGATCTGCTTTTATTAAAGCATTATTAACAATTTTAGATGCATTTCTTTTAGCATCTTCAATCATCATTCTAGATTCTTCAAAAGCAACTTTTTTTATTGTGTTACTCGATTCTTCTGCCATTAAAATAGCTTTATTAAGAGTTGTTTCTAAATTTTTATATTTTTGTAACTCTTCTTCTAAAAGATGTCTTTTTTCATCACTTAATTTTAGTTTGTTTAATATATCTTCGTATTCTCCAACAACCTGATTAACAAATTTGTTTACTTCTTTTTTTGAATAACCGGGAATACTGGTATTAAACTTTTCCATACCTTACTCCTTACCAGTTTATTTCATCTTCAACATTAGTTTTTTTGGAACCTTCTTCGGTAATTTTACCTTGTACATTAACATTTTTAGGAGCGCAAACAAATATACCTGTTCCTATTTTTTCCATAGAACCACCTATTGCATATATACAACCAGTTAAAAAATCTATAATTCTTTTTGCTTGATCCGCAGTTAATCTTTTTAAATTAACTACTACACTGTTTCTGTTTTTTAAATGATCTGCAATTTGTTGAGCTTCTGAGAATGCTCTTGGTTCTAATAAAATCATTTTATTTCCAGTTTTATTAGCTTCTTCTAAAGCCTCTTCTTCACTAACATTGTAAAAATCATCTTCAGATCCAACTAAGTATTCATCATCGCTTTTAAATATGTTTTTTATCTTTTTTAAGGGCATATTATCCTCCTAGTTTATTACTCTTTAATAATATCAAATATATCAATAAGTTTCAATAAAAAAGAGAACACATTCAACGATTAAATTAATAATCTGTGCTCTCTAATTAATATAATACTCCTTTTTTATAATTTGTCAATACTTTTTTACAAATTTTTTAAAATGTATTTTTTTAATTCCTCTATAGGTATTACAACTTGATTCATAGTATCTCTATCTCTAATAGTAACAGTATTGTTTTTTAATGTTTCATCATCTATAGTTATACAAAACGGAACCCCTATAGCATCTGCTCTACGATACCTTTTTCCAATACTTCCTGCTTCGTCAAATGAGGTTTCAAATACTTTTCTTAAACTTTTATATACTTCTCTAGCTTTCTCACAATGAAATTTTTTCATCAATGGTAACACCGTCACTTTTACCGGAGCTATTTTCGGATTTATTTTTAAAACTACTCTTTCTTCATTATCAACCATTTCTTTATGGTATGCATCCACTAAAACAGCCAAAAATAATCTATCTACCCCTACTGAAGGTTCTACTACATATGGAATATATTTTTCATTTGTTTCGCTGTCAATAACTCTTAAATCTTTCTTAGAATGCTTCATGTGAACATTTAAGTCATAATCAGTCCTATTTGCAATACCCCATAACTCACCATAACCCATTGGATAGTTATATTCTATATCAGTAGTTTCTTTACTATAAAAAGATAACTCTTCTTTTGTATGGTTTCTTAATCTTAAGTTTTCTTTTTTTAAGCCTAAGTTCAATAAAAAATCAAAGCTGAAGTTTTTCCAATATTCAAACCAGTCTGAATCAGTTCCCGGTTTACAGAAAAATTCTAATTCCATTTGTTCGAACTCTCTAATTCTAAAAATAAAATTTCCTGGAGTTATTTCGTTTCTAAAAGCCTTTCCAACTTGACCAATACCAAAAGGTACACTAAGTCTCATGCTTCTTTCTACATTTTTAAAGTTAACAAAAATACCTTGAGCAGTTTCCCCTCTCAAATATACTATGTTTTTGTTTTCTTCGGTTACGCCGATTGAAGTTTCAAAAAGTAAATTGAATTTTCTAACTTTAGTAAAATCTTTTTTCTTACAATTCGGACAAACAATGTTTTCATCGTCAATTACTTTTTCTATTTGTTCGTTTGTAAAACCTTCGACCGATTTAGAAGTAGCATCTTCAATTAATTTATCAGCGCGATATCTTTTTTTACAACTTTTACAATCTATTAATGGATCACTAAATGATGTAACGTGACCTGACGCCACCCAAACTTCTGGGTTCATAATGATTGAGGAATCTAGTCCTACGTTATAATCACTTTCTTGAATAAACTTTTTCTTCCATTGGTTTTTTATATTCTCTTTTAGTAAGGTTCCTAAAGGACCATAATCCCATGAATTAGCTAAACCATCATATATTTCACTACCTTGAAATACAAAACCGTATTGCTTTGCATAATTTACTAGTTCTTCCATTGTTACTTTCATTATTCCTCCTAATTAATTTTTTCTACCAACTTTGTTAGTTTTTTAATTGACTTTGAGTTTATTTTAACATACTTTAAGTAACAATCTCCACATAAGGCAATATATTCTACACCTTTTTGTGCACCATCAATTATAATAAGTTCACCAGTATCAGTAAACTTTTTATTTACTTTTCTTGCATTAAACACTGCACTTTTACCACAAGAACATAAACTAACGCTCCCAATTTCTTCAGATTTATCCGCAACGGCAAATAAATGTGCTACCGAATCTGAAAATATTTCACCTTTAAAATTACTTTTAATACCATAAACTATAACAGGTACATTTATTAAGTGAGCTATACTCCATAGCTCATCTATTTGATTTACGCTTAATAATTCAACTTCATCAACTAAAATTACTCTAGCATTATAATAGATTTTATAATATTTCTCTTGAAGTAAAGATTCGTTTTTAAGTAAAATATCTACTTTTCTTTTCAAACCAGTTCTTGAAGTTATATAATCTTTCCCCTTTGTATCTTTTACCGATTTAATTAATACTGCTTTTAAACCATGGTTATCGTAACTATGTAGGGTTTGTAAAATATTAATAGTTTTACCACTATTCATTGCACCATATTTAAAAATTAAATTTGCCATAAACACTCCTTTACAATTTTAAAATGCTTTCTAGAAAACTTTTGCTTTTTAAATATAGCCCAGTATATTTTTCATAATAATTATTTAAAAATGCATTTAATTCCAGTTTATCTTTATTAGCTATATTTAATTTTTCTATT
>CAZBGT010000056.1:0-3881 GCA_964491615.1 uncultured Muribaculaceae bacterium | reverse complement strand
TGAATGTTGGCGCGCCTTTATTTTCTATTACTGTTTTTCCGCCATTATTAATTAAAACCCATTCCCCTAATCCAATTTTGTGTTTTCTTAAAATAATTTCAGCTTTTAATGATGAGCCTGGCAAATGTACTTGTTCTGCTTCTAGATTCATCGCAGTTATTGTTATTTCCCATTCATCAGTTTTTCCATAAATTGTATCTGTTGTAGTTATTATATAATCTTCTACTATTTGTACATAACCTTGTGTCTCTGTTATGTCAAATCCTGACACTCCATCTTGGGTTACATAAGTTAACCCAGAAATAGTTGTTAGTGGCGCGCCGGTTGGTTGAATAACTGTCATAATCAGTTCTGGAGTCTTTTCTGGCGTGCTATACTGAAGATCATTTTCTGTCATGTTTAAATATATATTATATGTCTCTTCTGCATAGCCTTCCGAAGTTCCAGCTATTACTGTAAAACTCATTGTGGTTGAATCACTTAAATTCCCTTGCCCTGGTGCGAAATTTATTCTATTAATTGCTAGTTGGATAGGATCTCCCTCTGTTACAAAATATCTATTATCTGAATCCTCCGCTTGAACACTAACATCCGTTATTACAGGATCTTCTCCTAGAACAAATGGTGCTAAATAAGCATAAGACAGTCCTGCAGTTAGAGAAACTAATATAATCACTATTACACTTAGCGCTATTTTTCTAAACTTTTCATTCATTTCAATTTTAATTTTCATTTTGTCTCCTTTATAAACATAGTTTATCTTTAATTAAAAATACCATATTTTAAAAAACTTCTCAACTAAAAGCTGAAAAGTATATTTTTACTTAACATTTATTATTCCTAATTTTCCATCTTTTCTTTTATATAAAAGTGAAACACATTCTTCTTCTATATTTTTAAATATAAAAAAATCATGATCTACTAATTCCATCTGAAGGATTGCTTCTTCTTCATCCATTGGTTTAGTATCTAGGTTTTTCCTTTTTACTATTTTTACTACTTCTTCTTCAACTTCTTCATACTGAGAAAAATCAAACATGATTGTACTTCTATATCTTTCAATCATCTTTTCTTTATTTTTAGTAATTTGTCTTTCCAACTTATCCACAACTAAATCAATTGCTGCATAAAGGTCTGTAGCACTTTCTTCCGCTCTAATAGTAAAATGTTTAGTAGGAATTGTAACTTCAATAGTTTGTTCGTTATTTCTAACCCTTATATTAACTACTGCCTCTATTTTTTCTTCATCTTTTAAAAATCTACATAATTTATCTAATTTTAAATTAACGTATTCTTTTATAGATTTAGTTATTTTTATTTTATTTCCATGTATTCTAACTTGCATATTATCTTCCTCCTACTATATGCCTACAAAATCAATGAAGAAATTAGTTAAAACATACCCAATTACAAAACTAAATGAAATTAATAATACAACTGCTTCTAACCTTTTATTTTTTTTGATAAATCCATTTGTATTTATACCCGATACTCCTATTGCTGCAATAAAAGTAAATATTATATATAAATAAATTTTATATTCCATTTTCATACTCCTTTATTTTATTTATTCTTCTTAAATGTCTTTCTTCGGTAGGGTTTTTAGTTACAATAAATGTATCAATGATATCAATTTGTTTTTCTAACTCTATTGATGAGTCTAAAACTAATATATTTGCTCCATTGTGGTTCTTAGCTTTAAATGCATCATCTTTACTTAAACATCTTGCTGCCCTTATACCTTTTACTTTGTTTGAAGCTATACTCATTCCTATACCATTACCACAAAGTAATATTCCTAACTTTCCTGTTTCAACAACTTTTTCTCCTAGTAAAAATGCAAAATCTGGGTAATCATCTGTATCATGGTTTTTCAAATCTATTTCTAAAGTTTTAAATTCGTTTTGAGTTAAATACTCAACAATTTCTTGTTTTTTAGATAGTCCTGCGTGATCTGATGCAATATATATTTCCATTTTCCCTCCCTATTATTATTATAACAATTATTAAAATAAAATCATTAAAAAAACGAAAATTTATTTACTTTCGTCTTCTATACCATATTTTTTTTTAAACTTTTCTGCTTTTCCTGCTCTTTTAGCTTTACCTGCTACTCCTGTATAAAATGGATGACATTCACTACATACTTCTAAGTTTAAATCTTCTTTTGTTCCTTTTGTAGTAAAACTTGCTCCACATGCACACGTTACATTACAAGTTTTCAATTCAGGATGAATATTTTTTTTCACGTTACCTCCTTGTTTTTACCAAAAATATTATATCACACTTTTATTTAAATTCATTATATTCTTCTATTTTTATTTTTGCCCCTAGTTTTGAGAGTTTTTGAATTATTTTTTCATACCCTCTTAAAACATGGTCTGCATTTTTAACTATTGTTTGTCCTTCGCCGATTAAACCACCTAAAACTAATGACATTCCGCCCCTTAAATCAACCGCTTCTACTTCTTTACCGATTAATTTAGTAGGTCCTTTTATTATTGCTGTTTTATCAGTATATTCTATATCAGCATCCATTTCAATTAAATATTTAATATGGCCCATTCTTTTTTCATAAATAGTTTCTTCAAAATACGACGTTCCATTAGCTTGAGTTAATAAAATATGAATTGGTTGACCTAAATCTGTTGGGAAACCTGGATATACTAAAGTTTTTATATTAATTGGTTTTATTTCTTCAGCTTTATTAATAGTTATTGAACTATTATTAACCACATATTTAATATTCATTTCATCAAACTTAGAAAGAAGTGAACCAACATGTTCTTGATCTATTCCCTCAACGGTAAAGTTCTTCCCAATTAAAGCTCCCATAATAATGTATGTTCCCGCTTCAATTCTATCCGGTATAACAGAAATGTTTCCGCCATGTAATTCTTCTACACCTTCGATTTCTATTTTACTTGTGCCATGACCTTTTATTTTTGCTCCCATAGAAATCAAATATTCAGCAATGTTTTTTATTTCAACTTCTCTAGCTGCATTAGTAATAGTTGTTTTTCCTTTAGCTAATACCGCTGCAAAAAGTATGTTAACGGTTGCTCCAACTGATGCAAACTCTAAATTAATTGGTGCGCCAATTAATTCTTCTGCTTCAATTATATATTTTGTTTCTTCGTGGGTAACTTTAGCTCCTAGTTTCTCAAATGCCTCTAAATGATAGTTAACAGGTCTTGCTCCTATTTTACATCCACCAGGGACAGATATCTCTACATATTTATATTTTCCTAATAAAACACCCATAAAATAATATGATGCTCTTAACTTGCTAGCTAACGCTTCTTTTATTTCGCCATTTTTACACATTGTTGTATCAATGGTTAAACGTTCGCCCTCTATTTTTATTTTTGCTCCTAAACTTCTCATTATTTTTATTAAATCATCTTTATCAGTAATGTTAGGAACATTATCTATAACAGATATTCCGTTTGCTAACATTGCCGCAGGGATTATACCAACTGCACTATTTTTAGAGCCCCCAATTTTTACTGTTCCACTTAACTTGTTGTTTCCCTCAACTATTATTTTTTTCATTTTTCTCCTTTGTGATAAATATAAATCTGTCCTTATTACTTAAATCTTTTTCAATTGTTGCTATACAATTATTCAAATATTTATTTGCTAAATCTCTTATTTTTTTTCCTTGAGTATAACCTATCTCAAAAGCTATTAAATAATCTTTTTCTAAAACCTCATTAGCGTAACTTAGTATTTTTTCATAATATTCTAAACCTTCATTTTTGGCATAAAGTGCTCTATGAGGTTCATACTTTTTTACTTGTTTGTGAATTTCCTCATCGTGTCTAATATAAGGCGGATTTGAAATTAAAACATTATATTTTTTGTTTAAACCTTTTTTT
>CAZBGT010000055.1:0-3885 GCA_964491615.1 uncultured Muribaculaceae bacterium | reverse complement strand
ATAAATAAATTACAAATATATTATAGAAATATTACTGTGAATAACTTTAATCCATCCGATAGACATTTAGGTTATAACTGGGGATATAATTATAATATAAATTCTAATTTTAACTTTATATTCGGAAAAGCAAATAAAACTGTTAATGATCCTAATACAGGAATTGAGGCTGAAAAAGAAAACGTATATAATAAAGAACCAATTTTATCAGTAAAGTTAACTCCGGATTTAGCTAGCGATATTAGATCTTATAATAAGAGTAGAGTAAAAAGCGGAGGATATGGTGATTTATCATTAGAGTGTTATCCATTTAAATACAATAATGCTGTTTATGAAAACGTCTTTTGTTATAGTACATTCTTAGATAGTAAAATTAATGACGAGAGATTTAAATTTAGTTCAAATAGATTAACAACATCAAGTGGTAGAGCAAATAATACTAATAATCAAAATGGTTATTGGACAACATACGTAGATAAAATGCCAAATAAAGGCCCAAGTGTAATTGGAGGTCCATCATGGAAATAAAAAGGAGCATTAAATAATGAAAAGTGCATTTTGGGGATACTGGTTAGTAATTTTAGGAGTTTTTGTAGTTGTGGTTATGTTATTAGTAAATAATATAACTACGGCTAATACTCAAAACTATATGACTATTAAAGAAGTAAGCGAAGCATCTATAATCGAAGCAGTGGATTTAGCTTATTATAGACAGTATGGTGAAATAAAAATAAACAAAGAAAAGTTTATGGAAAATTTTATTAGAAGACTTGCTGAAGTTGGAAACAGATCAACAACTTACAACATTGAATTTTTCGATATTGTAGAAGCACCACCTAAAATAAGTCTACAAGTATCTAGTAAATCAAACACTTTTAATATTGCGGGAGATATAACAGATTTTGATATAGTTGATAAAATAGATGCAGTATTAGAAGGTAAAACAATAAAGTAAAAGAATAAAAAGGAGGAAAGAATGGGAAATTTATTTGGATCATTAAAAAGATTTTTGTCTAACAAAAACACTGTTACTATATTAGGGGTAGTTATTGGAGTGTTAGTTTTATGGTTTTTTTATAACTACCGTGTAAACGACGCAATTAGTCCGGTAATGGTTCCTTATGCTAAAGTAGCAATTAGTGCTACTGAAGAAATAACAGCAGATATGATAGGACAAATTGAAGTTAATGGAAAATTTTTAAGAAACAAGGATGTAATTACATCAGCAGGCTTACTAGTAGGTAAATATGTAACAACTGGAACATCAATTCCAAAAGATGGATTGTTTCATCAATCTCAAGTGGTAGAAAAAAGTCAATTGCCTAACACGGTGTTTGATACCATTCCAAAAGGGTACACTCTATTTAGTTTAGGAGTTAACAATCACTCAACATTTGGTAATTCAATTTATCCAGGAGATAGAATTGATTTATACATTAAAGCTACTGATGAGCAAGGTAAAATAATGTTTGGTAAATTTATCGAAAGTATTGAAGTTGCAGGAGTAAAAGATAGTGCAGGAAAAAATGTTTTTGATTCACCAACCGCAACTAATCCAGCTGAGTTATTATTTCCAGTACCGGATGAGTTATATACTTTGTTGATGAAAAGTAAATTTATTTCAGGACTTGATATAATTCCAGTACCTAGAAATAAACAATACACTAGTGAAGCCGGTGATACGGATGTAAGTAGTGAATATTTAAAAAGTTTTATATTATCGAAAGCAACAGAAATAGATTATTAAAGGGAGTGAATTCTAGTGAATGATGCTATATTTTCACAATTAGATTTCGGTCCATTAAAAGAATTTTTAGAAGACGACAATGTTACGGATATTTCGTATACGAATGGTGGTCAAATTTGGTTAAAAACCTTAGATAAAGGTGTTTACAAAGTTGAAAGACCTGACGTTAACAATTCTTTAATGGAGAAGTTAGCATTTCAATGTTCTAACGTAATGGGAACGACATTTAATATGGCGCACCCTTTTTTAGATGCTGAGAGTGCAGAGTTACGTTTAAACTTCGTTCACGAATCAATAGCAACAAATGGAATAGCATGTACAATAAGAAAAACCCCAGCAAGAATTAGACTAGAAAAAAACAAACTGTTAAATGAAGAGTATATTACAGAGCAACTTCATGAGTTTTTAATTACTGCTGTTGAAGGACATTGTAATATATTAGTTAGTGGTGAAACTGGTTCTGGTAAAACAGAATTAGTAAAATATTTAGCGGCTCATACAAAGGAAAATGAAAAATTAATCACAATTGAAGATACATTAGAGTTACACTTAGATAGAATATTTCCTCACAGAGATATAATCGCTATGAAAACAAATAATGTAGCAAGTTATTCCGATGTATTAGTTACTTGTATGAGACAAAACCCAAGATGGATTTTATTATCTGAGGTTAGAAGTGCAGAAGCTGTTATGGCAGTTAGAAACTCTATCTCTTCTGGTCATAATATTTTATCAACAATTCACTCAGATAGGGCTTATAACGTACCTATGAGATTATATAGTTTATTAGAAACTAATATTGATATAGATCAATTTTTAAAATCAATTCATCGCTATGTTCAATTAGCTATACATGTAAAGGGTTATATGAGTGCAAAACATAATCGTTTCCAAAGAGAGATAGTTGAAGTATGTGAGTTTTATGTAACTTCAGAAAACGAAGCAAAAACAAATATACTATATAAAAAGAATTTAGATGGTAAAGTTGTTTTAAATAATCCAAGTCAATATTTAATTGATTATTTTGGTTCACAAGGAATAACTTTAACGAAAGATTATTTTCTTCCAGAAAACGATGTAATTGAAGTATTATAGAAAGGAATTTATATGACGACAGGGTTAGAATTAGTAATTGTTTTATTTATTTTATCATTTGTAATAATATATAGAATGAGTCCTGGTGAAGGAGTTTATAAATTTTTTGTGACTAAAACTCAGGATATTTATGAAAAATATGCTCCGTATTCATATAAAATCGTCAGAGAAAAAACAAAAGAACTCGGTCAGGAATATACTGCAAGACAATATACTTCACAAGTAATAATTTTTGCTATAGTAGCAGGGGGGATAGGTTACTTTTATTTCTATAACTTAATAATTGCTTTATTTTATGCTGTGCTAGCAGTATCTTTAATACCTTTTTTAGCATACTTAAGACATAAAAGAGTTTATAGTGAGTATATATTTGAACAAATTCAAGTATATACTACTAACGTAATAATGGAATTTGCTACTACACAAAGTTTTGTTAAATCACTTGAGGGGGTTAGAGATTCAGGAATACTAGAAGATCCGGTTTTAAGTGATGTAAGAAGAATGATTGATATGTCTTATAAAAATGGAACAATCGATGAATCCATTGCATATTTTAATGAAAAATATCCATATTATATGGTAAAAAACATGAATCAATTATTTTTACAAATTACTAATGAAGGAGCAAAAGATACAGGTCATGCTTTAGAAAACATGTCTTTGGACATAGATGCCCTGGTTGAGGGTGTTTATAGAGATCAAATCGATCGTAAAAACTCTCATGGTAAATTTGTTAAATTTGGTTTAATTTTATTTTTATTAGTTTTAGCCTTACAATACATGTTAGGTAAGGATAATTATTTGGATTTATTAAATATTTGGTATGTTCAAATAATTTTACATGGAATAATATTAATTAATGCTTATTTCTTAGTTACGGGAGAAAAATATTTTAATGAAAATATCGGGGTGGAGTAATGCAAATTGAAATTTTAATTGTCGCAGCGATAATATTTATAATAATGACCGTTACAGGTCAAATAAATTTAAATCAGTTAATTAATGATAATGAAACATTATTTAGAAAATTAAAAGAAACTGAT
>CAZBGT010000054.1:0-3895 GCA_964491615.1 uncultured Muribaculaceae bacterium | reverse complement strand
AATATAAAATCTAAAGTTAAAGATATAAAGATCTCAGAGAACAAATTTTTAAAATTCCCCAAGTCATTAATACGCGCAACAATTTCTCCAGTTGTTCTAGTTTGTATTACCTTTGAAGGTAAGTTAATAATATGTTTTAAATAATCTTTTAATAAATAGGCATCTATTCTTTTATTTAAATAATTTTCAAAATATAGTCGTAATTTAGAAAACAAGAATTTAAAAAATGTAATCATAAAGAATAAAATAAATAGTTTCTTTAAAAAATCATATCCAAAAATAAAACTGTCTATAGATACCTTAAAATAGTAGCCATTTATGATAGTAAATATAACTATTAATATACTTAAAACAAATATGATACTAATAGTCTTCACTTCTTTTTTTAAAAGTATTTTAAATAAGTCTATTACTTTATTTACTTTATCATAATAGATAATTTTGTTAGTAGGATAAAACTCAATAACTCTACCAGTTGTATAATTTAAAAATTCTTCTAGCTTCATTTGTTTTTTTCCAAATGCTGGATCCATTAAAACAACTTTTTTATTATTGATTTCATAAACTACTACAAAATGTAATAAATTGTTGTCTTGAATTTGAAAAATTGCTGGAAGATTTATTTTTTCGTTTATTAAGTTTTCTTTTTCAAATAAGAAACCTTGTCCTTCAAAACCATATTTTAAACTTGCTTCAATTAAACTAAGGGCATTTGTTCCAAGCTTAGTTGTGTTTGTATCTAGAATAATTTTCTCAAGAGGAACATAGCCGCCATGGTATTGAATTATCGAACTTAAACATGCTGGACCACAATCTTTAATGTTGTTTTGCTTTACAACATATATTTTTTTCATTATTACCTCCCTTCTCTAATATATTCCTACTTTCATTTACATATCCTTTATTATTTACAGATTTTAATTATTTGACAAAATAGAGTTAAGTTTATATAATAAGTTAGATGTTTTTGGCAGAGTCATAGACGATTAGTAACGTGTTTATAGCATAATAAAGTAACTCACTGTCATGAGTGAAATTAAATAAACTCCCTACTAAAACGAATGACAATTAGCTTGAAATATTAAGAAAGGAGTTATTATGGCAAGATATACAGGTCCTGCTTTTAAAAAATCTCGTAGATTAGGTTTTTCAACACTAGAAAGTGGTAAAGACCTTGCTAAAAGACCTTATCCACCTGGACAACATGGAAAAGCAAGAAGAAGAAAACCAAGTGATTATGGAATTCAATTACAAGAAAAACAAAAAGCTAGAATAATGTATGGTTTAACTGAAAAACAATTTAAAAAAGTTTTCAATAAAGCAGAAAAAATGGACGGTATTACTGGTGAAAATTTACTTATCTTATTAGAATCAAGACTAGACAATTTGGTTTACAGAATGGGTTTAGCTAGAACAAGGCGTTCTGCAAGGCAAATAGTAAATCATGGACATATCTTAGTAAATGATAGAAAAGTAGATATCCCATCATACACATGTGTTGCGGGAGATATTATTACGATAAAAGAACAATCTAAAAATCACCCAGCAATATTAGATTCATTAGAATTAAATAATGCTACATTACCATTTGTTGAATTTGATAAAAACAAACTTATTGGTAAATATGTTAGATTACCTGAAAGAGTTGAACTTAACAAAGATATTAATGAACAATTAATTGTTGAATTCTACAACAGATAAAAAACAAGACTTTCTAAGTCTTGTTTTATTTTTTGATTAATTCTACTACAGAATAATTATCAAAATGCAATTTGTTAGCAATATCAACAATTTTTTTATGTTCTAAATTGTTTAAAACTTCGCTAGTGTTAGAAATTATCTTTTTATAATGTATTAAATGTGATTGAATTAAAAAGTTAACACTATCTATATTATCAAAACTACTAATTTCTTTAGCTAAAAAAACATGTTTTTCTCTAATGAATTCATCCTTACTTAAGTCTAAGTTCTTTAATTTATCTTTTATTAAAGGAATAATTTTTTTATAGTTTTCTCCTTCTGCAAAAAATAATACTGTAATATAGTTTTCAATAGTATATACTTCATAACTAAAATCATTTACTATATCTTTTTTTATAACTTCATCTTTAAAACTACTAGTGTCACCAAAATTAATACTAAAAAGTATAGATAAATATATTTTTAACTCTAACAAACTATATTTTTCTAAACCTTTTTTATTTATTTTAAAACCCATTGCAACTTTAGGTAGGTGAATTTGTTTTTTTATAACCTGTTGTTTTTTAAATACTTTATCTACTTCATTGCTTTCTTTTATTTGACCAACTTTATAACTTTTTTTGGTATCTAGTTTATTAAGTAATTTGATAACTTTCTTTTTATCAAAACATCCCGTTAAAATAAAACTCATATTGTTAGGTACATAAAAATTATTAAAAACATTTAATAAATCATTTAAAGAAATTTTTTTAATGTCTTCAATAGATCCTATTACTTCATTTCGATATTTGATTGATGTAAATAAATTATTTAATAGTGTAAAAAATAAAGTGTAGTTAGGATTGTCTAAACCCATTTTAGCTTCTTCTAAAATTATTCCTCTTTCTTTATCAATTAATGATTCAGTAAAGTAATCACTCAAAACAAAATTATGTAATTTAGTTATATTTTTTTCTAAATTAGTTCTACCTTTAATATGGTAATTGGTATATTCAAATGTAGTAAAAGCATTTACATCAGTTTCAGTCTTTTTAAAAAACTCAAATACTTCTTCACCATTTTCTTGATTAAACTTTAAATGTTCTAAATAGTGAGCTATACCCGTTGGAACTTTTATATCTTTTTTTCTTACAATGAATTCATCATGAATAGAACCATAATTAACTATTAATGATGCCATATAAGTTTTTACATTTGGTTTATTCCATAAATAAATGTTTAAACCATCTTTTCTTTTATGGTGATAAATTGTTTCATTGATCCCTTGTATATTAATTTTTTTCATTATTTTCTCCAACTAAACTAAATACAGTATTTAACTTTAATTTAGATGCAATATTTTCAACATCTCTTTTAGTTATCTTTTTTAATTTTTTTATTTTTTCTTTTCTAAGTGGAATATTAAAAGCGACATTTGCAATATGAGAAATTAAAATCACTTGATCTACTTCAGAACTTCTTTCTAAATCTTGTCTTATAAAATTAATTGCGTCTATAAATTCTTCATCTGTAATATTACTCATGCTATTTATAACATCTTGAATAACTTTTACGGCTTCTAACTCATTTTGTTTATCTAAAGATACTGATATATATAATAAATTATCTAACACGAAATGTCTTGACCTTATTCCATAACACATAGAACGTTTTTCTCTAACTTCTTGGTAAAGTCTTGAAGTTAAGCCAGATGTACTTAAAATATAGTTAAAAATTTGCAATGTATGATGTTTTTCAAAATCGCTTAAATCTTTTAAGTTATAAATCATACCAATATGAGTTTGTAAAAAGATTGATTTTTCTTTTTTAATTGTTGGTTTTTCTTTTTCTATATTATCAATATATTTTCTTTCAAATGTTTTAGCATTACTTCCTAATTTTAAATTTTTAAAGTATTTTAAAATCTCTTTTTTATTAAAGTCTCCAATTATAAAAATATGACATTCTGATTTTAACATTTCTTTATATTCTTTTTCTAAATCCTTTACTGTTACTTTAGAAATGTTTTTGTCAGGTTTTAATGTTGAAAAACTAGTTTTATCCATTAATTCAAATGTTTTTGTAGTTGTTATATAAGATGGGTTTTCATAATTTGTTTCAAACTCTTTTAATATATTGTTTTTTACTAAATTATAATTATTATCAAAATCAGGCTTTTTTAAACCATCGAAAACAAAATTAAAAACGTTTTTTA
>CAZBGT010000053.1:0-4002 GCA_964491615.1 uncultured Muribaculaceae bacterium | reverse complement strand
AGAAGACAGGATTTGAACCTGCAACCCCTTGGTCCCAAACCAAGTGCAC
Source organism: uncultured Muribaculaceae bacterium (assembly GCA_964491615.1). Lineage (GTDB taxonomy): Bacteria > Bacillota_I > Bacilli_A > RF39 > UBA660 > CAKOSP01. Next base: position 3,953 of record CAZBGT010000053.1, on the reverse strand, counting down.
TGCCAAGTTGTGCTACTTCTCGTTATATGGTGCACCCAAAGGGAGTCGAACCCCTAACCTTTAGATCCGTAGTCTAACGCTCTATCCAGTTGAGCTATGGGTGCGTCCCCTGCATTAGTATTATATTATAGTTAAGCGAAAATTGCAATAAAAAAAGCACTTATGTGCTTTTTATAATCCACTATACTGGATGATTGCAAATACTATTAGAAGTACTACAAATAGACTAGCTAAGAAATAGAATATATATTTTAACCAATCTTTATAATTTACTTTAAATAATGCAAGACCTACAACTAATATTCCACTAGTTGGAACAAATATTTGAGCGAAACCATGCATTGATACATAAGTTGATTGAATTAAACCTAAATTATCTTCAAAAGCTCTAGTAATATAATTTCCTATAGCAAAACCTGTAAATCCTAAATCAGCGTGGAACACTGAAGTAATAAGCGCTAATACTGGTGCAATAACAAATTGGAATCCTTCAGTTAATGAGTATGCCCAGTTTGATAAAGTCATTGTAAATGGCGATAAGTAAAGTACTATAAATACTAAATATGTCGCTACTAAGAACAATGCTGGTTTAATAATAATTTTAAACCCTTCTACAAAACTTTCTACTACATCATCGAAGTTAGCTTTGTTTAATATTGCAACTACAATATAAAATACTGTTAGAATCATTATTCCAGTTATTACATCCCATGTTCCAATAGCTTTAGCCATTGAACCAAGAAGTAATGCAAATATCGGTGATCCTCCTACTTCAAAGCCCATTAACCAAGTATGGAAGTCAGTAAATAGTGTTGCGTTAAAATAAGTTGACCAATTTATAAACCCTACCACTAAGATCAAAGCGAAAATTGATAAAGTAACTGTTATTGGAACAATATTTTCTTTCCCTCTTACATCTTTTACATCATAAGGATCTTCAATTAGTTGTTTAGATTTTTCTTTTTTATCAAGAACATTAAGTCTTGTATATAAGAACGCTAAATACCCAATTAACACAATTCCTTGAATGATTAGTCTATAAGCTAATCCTTCGCCTATACCAATTGATGCGTTGTAAGAAAAGCCCCATAGTCCTTCTGAACCATATGGCGCTCCTACTAAACCAACTAGTAAAGCCCCAACTGTAACAGCAAAAGCTGTTAACTTATCTACTTTCATTTTAGATAAAATAGATATCATAAACGGAATGAATAAAAACACTATAAACGTTTGCGAAATAAAGGTTGTAAGAATTAGTATTGCAATTGCAAACCCAAATATTGTTATTTTTTCAAATCCTTTTTGAGATTTTGCTATTGATGAAATTAATTTACGATATCCCTTATTTTGTGATAAAAGATAGTAAAATCCTGATAAAGCAAATAGGAATAATATCTTATCTAAGTTGTAATATAATGCATAATATATTACTAAAGATAAATCAGTAAATCCAACTCTTTGCATTTCTACATTAATAAATTGTAACTGGGCAAATTCACCAATTGGAATAAACCAAGTCATTACTAATGTAGTAGCGAAAATAGCTAGAATACTTTTTAACACTTGATGTTCTTTACTTTTAACTGCTTCTACAACTAAATATACACCAATTACAAATAGTCCGAAGAATTTAAAAGCTACTTCATGGTCAATTAATAATTTAACATGAGGTGCAACAAATCCAAGTATTAAAAGAACTAAACCTACAAATACAGGAATTAATCTTAATAGCAATTTGTTTAAATCGAATTCTTTCTTTTTCATCTTTCCTCCTAATTTAAATTATACCACTCTATATAAATAAAAAAAAGACTTGTTAGTCTTTTTGGGTTATTTTTCAGGTTTCATTAAAGGAAATATAACACATTCTCTAATTGGTCTATCAACCAATACTGAAAATAATCTCTCGGATACTCCAAAACCAAATGCTGGAGGCATACCATATTCTAAAGCTTCTATAAATTCTGAGTCGTATGGATGAGATTCAGTATCTCCTTGTTCAGCCATTTTGCTTTGTTCTATAAATCTTTTTTCCAAATCTATCGGATCATTTAATTCGTTATAACCATTCCCCATTTCAGAGCCGGCTATAATTACTTGAAATTGTGCTACCTTTCTCGGATCTTCTTTCAATCTTTTTGGCAAAGGATTTAACTCTGCAGGTTGCCCTACTAAAAATCCTGGTCCTATTAAATTTTTACGAACTGTTTTCCAAAGAACATCAACTAACCTCCAATATGGAACATTAGGATTATATTCTATATTTTCTGAATCTAACTTCTTAACAATCTCTTCTTCAGTAGTGTTGTATATATTTATTCCGGTTTTTTCTTCTATAATCTTTTCAAAGTCATAGATTTCCCATTCTTTATCCATATCAATTTCTAATCCTCTAGTTGTAAACTTTGAAGTATTTAAAACTGCCTTTGTTACTTCTTGATACATCTTTTTCACAAATTCCATACCCATTTTATAATCAGCGTATGCCCAATAAAATTCCATTTGTGTGTAATCTTGTAAATGTTCTGGACTCAATCCTTCGTTTCTAAATTGTCTACCTATTTCAAAAGTTTTATCATATCCTGCGACTAATAATTTTTTTTGCCATAGCTCACCCATTGAGATTCTTAAATATACATCAATATCTAAAGCGTTATGATGTGTTTTAAAAGGTTCTGCTGCTGCTCCACCAGCATTATTTTCTAAAACTGGAGTTTCAACTTCTAAAAAGCCATAACTTAATAAGTAGTTTCTAATAGTTGACCAAAAAATTTGTTTTTTTCTAAATAAATCTTTTACTTCAGGATCTGTAATAATGTCTAAATATCTTTTTCTTAATTTAATTTCAGTATCGGTTATTCCATGGTATTTTTCTGGAAGTGGTTTTAAAGCTTTAGATAAATGGATATACTCACTCGCTTTAATACTTAATTCTCCGGCGTTTGTTTTCATAACGGTTCCCTTTATACCAACGATGTCGCCCAAATCTGCCATATCAAATAATTGATAATCTTTTTTTAAGTTATCTTCTTTTAAATAAATTTGAATTTGACCAAAAGAATCTTGGATATGCATAAAACCAGCTTTTCCCTTTCCTCTTTTTGTCATTATTCTTCCAGTTACTATTTCTTCAATAAGTAAATCTTCTAACTCTTCTTTTGTTTTAGATTCATATTTTTGTATTATATCCTTTGTGTAATTCGTAAAAATCAAACTATGTCCAAAAGGGTCTATACCCTTAGCAACTAATTCATTTAATTTCTCTCTTCTTACAATTTCTTGGTCTGTTAATTTTTTCATTTCGCACCTTCTTAAATTTTATTTTAACAAAAAAACCAAAAAAAAACTAGGTATCTAGTACCTAGCTTTATACGTTATATAATTTTGTGCTTCTCTTAGAAACTATATATAGTGCTCCACCTAATAGTAAAGCTCCACCTAAAATTAAATATGGTAATGACGCACCTGTTAAAGCGCTGTCTCCCGCTGTAATAGTTACTTCTTTAGTAGTTTCGTATGCAGCAAACTCAAAGCTAACACTACAGTCTGCTAAACTAGCATCGTATTTAAATACTACAGAACCCATTAACGCATCTGTGTTATCACCTGTATATAATCCATCTTTAGGTGTAAATACAATTTTATCATCAACTTGAGTTACAATAAAGTGTTCACTACTTACTACTTTATCAACGTTAACACCTTCAGCTAAAGTTAATGTTGCTTCTACCGCATCCAAGATTGGACTGTCAGTTTTTATCATAACTCTCGCTGTTGTAGTACAAAATCCTTCTGCTGTTACACAGGCTTTCTCTGGTACTATACTAATACTTGTTGCAGCGTTTACCATAAATGGTACAAATAATGCTACGCTTAAAGCAATTCCAATTAATTTCTTCTTCACACTTATCTCTCCTATCTTTAATTACTTTTATTATAACATATATTTTTAA
>CAZBGT010000052.1:0-4041 GCA_964491615.1 uncultured Muribaculaceae bacterium | reverse complement strand
CTGTTATTGTTGAAACACAAAACGACTTTGAAGAACCAGAATTTTCATCTTTTGAAGAAGAACAAGAAAAAAAAGCAATTATTAGTTATTCTGAATTAAAAGGTTTTAAAGATATAAAAACACTTCATGAAGAAGAAACTACTACAAAAGATGGATTAACTGTTAAAAAAATAAATATTACCAATGATGTTGAAACAGATAACTACCATGACGAAAAAGAATTTTTGGAAACTTTAAAAAAATTAAAAGATAGATTATGAATTTTTATATAGAAACATTAGGATGTAAAGTTAATTTATACGAGTCAAATTATATTAAAGAAGCATTAGAAAAACTAGGCTTTTTTAATGTGCAAAATATAAAAGATGCAAACATTATAATTCTAAATACTTGTAGTGTTACTAATAATGCAGATAGTAAAAGTCTAAAATTAGCTAGAAGATTTAAAAGAGAAAACAAAGAATCTTATCTAGTTATATGTGGCTGTAGCACACAAAACGGCATTGATAAGTTTAATGATATAAACATTGATTTAATTTTAGGAAACCATGATAAAATAAATATCCCAAATATTATAAAAGAAAATTATCTAACGAAAAAAAAGTTAACTTTAATAGAAAAACCATCACTTTTTGTTTTTGAAAATATGTTGACTACTACTTTTGTCAATCAAAGAGCGTACATTAAAATTCAAGATGGATGCAACAATTTTTGTTCATATTGTATTATTCCATATTTAAGAGGACAACTTAGAAATAAACCCTTTGAAAGCGTAATAAAAGAGGCAAAAAAATTAGCTAATAATTGTTATAAGGAAATTGTATTAACCGGAATTAATACAGGTACTTACAAAAGTGAAGGAAAAGATTTAACGGACTTAGTTGAAGAATTGTCTTTAATTGATAATTTGAAAAGAATTAGAATATCAAGTATTGAAGTGACGCAAATAACTCCAAAATTCATAAATATGGTAAAAACAAATACCAAATTGTGTAGTCATTTACATATTCCTCTTCAATCTGGTAGTGATTTTATTTTAAAAACAATGAATCGCAAGTATAATAAATCAAAATACTTTAAGATTATAAAACAACTTAAAAAAGCAAGAAAAGGGATATCTATCACCACTGATATAATTGTAGGACATCCTCACGAAACTAAAGAAATGTTTTTAGAAACAATTAAATTTGCTAAAAAAATAAAATTTAGTAAAATCCATGTTTTCTCTTATTCAAAAAAAGAAGGAACAAGGGCTAGTAAGATGTCTAATTTAGTCGATCCAAAAGAAATTAAAATAAGAAGCAAACAACTTATAAGTTTAAGCAATCAACTAGAAAAAAAATATAAATCAAAATTTATAAACACAAAACAAAAAGTTTTAATTGAAACTTATAAAGATGGTTATAGTTATGGGCATACAAGTAACTATTTATATTTAAAAATAAAAGGTAGACATGATATAAATGATTTTTATGAATTAATAGTCAAAAAAGAAAATTTATGATATTATTTAAAATAGGAGGTTAATATGAGTAATAATAACTATAAAAACTTTACAGATAAATCAGTTTCGGAACTTAAAAGAAGTAGTAAAGATAGAAAAAAACAAGTGTTAAAAAATAGTGTAATTGTTTTAGCTTCTGCACTTATTATAGGAGCTGGTGCATATGCTACTTCGCTATTACCTAGTAAAATGGATAAACTAGTTGATGGCTACATTGATAAAGAAATAGCGCACTATCAAAAAGATTTTGATAATTATTCATATCAAAGAGTTAGTGATCAAAAGATGGTTTATGACCACGAAGGAATTGCTAAAATACTTGTAAATGAATTAATTAAGGACTTACCTAGTGAACAAACTGAGACTATAGCTATGTATAATACATATAGCAAATTTCTCAATAGCCCAGCTAGACAAGAAATACAGCATATGGATAAAGTTTTTGGAAAAGCAAAAACATTGTATCCTGATACACCATTAATTCAGCAATTACCAGATAACTTTAATGAGTATTTAACAAATAAAGGCTATATAGCAGAGGATGGAAATAACTTAGACATAGATGCTTGGACACAAGATGCTAGAAAAGCATATGTAGACAAAATGATTCAAGAATCAAATGACTTTAGAAGAGATGAGATAAACTCTCAAGAAAGGGGTAGATAATATGAACGAAGAAATTGAAGTTGAAACAATTGTTTTAGAGGACGGATTAGAATATTTTATTGTAGATGAAATTCAAAGTTATATATTTTTAGCCAACGTTAACAATCCCGAAGATGTATGCATAAGAAAAGATGTTGGTGAGGAAATAACAGGACTAAAAGACGAACAAGAAGTAGAGTATGCTTTAAGTTTATATGCTAAGAAATATCAAGAGTAGTAATACTCTTTTTGTTTTATTGAAAAAACATACTAATTATGCTATAAATAACTTGGAGGCGCATTATGTTTGCTAAAAAAAGAAATGATTTAAATGAAAAATCTATAACTGATGTAAATCTTTCTAGAAATGAGAGAAACAAAAAAAAGATTGCTCAAACAATTTTCAAGATAGCTTTTGTAAGTAGTATTACACTTGCAACTTTGGTTGGAGCAAAAGCAGGAATAGATAAAGTGCAAAGTTTATCTTATGCTAACGATTTTGCTAAAGAAAGCCAATATGAATATTTAGTAGCGGTAGATAGAAATGAAGCAACCAAGGAATATAAACATGATTATAAAGAGCTAGCTGATTTACTTGTATATAATTTAAACTCAGTAGGAAATCATAGTAAAGAAAATATTGATTTATTATTCTTTCAAATGTATTCAAACATGAAAAAGCATGATGATCGTAATGAATTATATCATATGAATGAATTGTTTTCTCAACTGAAAACTCAATATAATAATGTTGAATCTATAAATCAACTACCCGACAATTTTAGTGATTATTTATTAAATAGTGGTTATGTAAATAAAGATGGTATTAACGTTGATACAAAACACTATGAGTTGGATATGCAAAAAACATTATTTGAAAATAAAAAAGAATCGAATAACTATTTTTCAACAAACGAAGTAGATAAACAACGTTAAAGTGGTTCAACCACTTTTTTTTATGCTATACTTTTATTAACTATGAATTTTGTAAAAGGAAAATTTAATAAAATAATTTATCAAAATGAAACAAATGGATATGTTGTTTCATTATTTAGAGTTCACGAATCAGATTTAAAAGAATTGGAAAACACAACTATAAGAGTAACTGGAATTATTTTAAATTTAAATTTCAATCTTAATTTTAAGTTAACTGGTAACTATGAGTTAAATTCTAAATATAATACCGAGCAATTCAATGTAGTTGAATATTCATTAGTAAAATTAACTTCCAAAGAAAAAATAATAGAGTTTTTAAATAGTCCTATTATAAAAGGATGCGGAATTAAAACTGCTGAAATTTTATATGATACGTATAAAGAAAAAACTTTAGAAAAACTTAAAGATTTAGAAAACATATTAAGTATTCCTTCTATTTCTCAGAAACGTGCTCAAACAATTCATGAATCAATTGTGGAATTTAGTGGTTATGAAACCTTCATTAATAAAGCAAAGGATTATGGTTTAAATATGGAGGATATTAATAAAATCATATCTAAATATAAAAATAGATCTTTAGAAATTTTAACTAATGATGTATTTAAACTAAAAGAACTTTTACAATTTAAAACTGTTGATAATATATTTTTATTGAACAACCAAAAAGAAGATCCTATAAGAATTTATCATTTACTTTTAGAAATAATGAATATTATTAGTAATAACGAAGGACACACTTATTACAAATTAGAGGATATATTGCTTTACCTAACAAAATATTTTAACCTAGTTTTAGAAGATGAAGCTTTAGAAAATATATTAAATAAATTAAAAAAAGAATGAGAAATAGTTGTTAAAAATAACTATATATACTTATTTGATTCTTACTATAATGAAATAAGTATAGCTAATAATTTAAAAGAGATTTCGTTAAATGAAGTTATAAGATTAAATAC
>CAZBGT010000051.1:0-4117 GCA_964491615.1 uncultured Muribaculaceae bacterium | reverse complement strand
CCTTTAGAAAAAATTATTATATCTAAAATTAATAATAAGATGCCACTTTATATGAGTAGTTTATATGAAATAACTAAAAAACCTCCTAAGATACCTTATGGTGATAAGGTTATATCTTTTAATAAATTAAATAAATTAGGTAAAAAATATAAACTTAACCCTAAAGTTTCCACTAGAAGTAAAGATGATGCAATAATTGTTTATAGTGGTGGTACAACGGGAGGACCTAAAGGAGTAGTGTTAACAAACTATAACGTTAACGCAATGAGTCTTCAAGCTTATGAGATGCTTTATCCGATTACAGAAGGAGAAAGCGTTTTAGCAACATTACCAATATTTCATAACTTTGGTTTAATAGTTTCAATTCATACAGCTTTAATTCATAAAATGAAAGTTATTTTAGTTCCTGGTTTTAATGCAAAAGACTTTGCTAAAATAATTTCTAATACAAAGCCTCAATTTATATTGGGTGTTCCTACAATGTATGAATCTTTAATAAACACTGAGATGAAAAACAAAACATTTATGAAATCTGTTCACACTATTATTTGCGGTGGGGATTTATTAAATAAAAGTTTGAGAGATAAAGTAGATAAATATTTAATAGAACATGGTTGTAGAACAAAAATAAGAATGGGGTATGGTTTATCCGAAACTAGTGGGGCATGTTCATTAACACCAAGAAATTATTTTAAAGAGGGTGGAATAGGTGCACCTTTTCCAGATACTTTAATTAAGATTATAGATATTAATACTAAAAAGAATTTAAAAACAAATGAAATAGGGGAAATTTGTATAAGTGGTCCTACTGTAATGAGTAGATACTTAAACGATGTAAAAGAAACTAATAATGTTTTAAAAAGAGATAAAACTGGAAGAATTTGGCTTCATACAGGCGATGTTGGTTATATGGATAAAGATGGAATGTTGTTTTTTAAATCACGTTTAAAAAGAATGATTGTATCAAACGGTTACAATATATATCCACAATATTTAGAAAAAATAGTAATGGAGCATCCCGCTGTGGATACTTGTACAGTAATTGGAGTAGAACATAAATATAAACAAATGGTTCCGAAAGCTTATATAATTTTAAAAGAAAATTTTGATAATACAGAAATATTAAGAGATGAAATAAAAGCATTTTGTGAAAAAAGAATAAACAATTATGAAAAGATAAATGAATACGTGTATGTAAAAGAATTGCCGCAAACATTAATGGGTAAAGTAGCGTTTACAAAGCTTGGTAAAGATGAAAAAAACAGCGTTTAATTTTTTTAAAATTATTTTAGGACCAGTATTTCTAATTTGTTATCGTCCTAAAGTTGTTAACAAACACTACATACCGAAAAAGGGTAGCATTATTTTATGTGGTAATCATTTACACTACTTTGATCAAAATCTAGTAATATTATCTACAAAAAGATATATAAATTTTATGGCTAAAAAAGAATATTTTGATTCATGGAAAACTAAATGGTTTTTCAACTCAGTAGGGTGTATACCAGTTGACCGTAATAACAAAAACAAAGAATCTTTAATAAAAGCAAAAAACATTTTGAGAAATGGTGGAGCTATTGGTATATTTCCTGAAGGAACAAGAAATAAAACCGAAAAAATGCTTTTAGAATTTAAAAAAGGAGCAGTAATTATGGCAAAGGATACTGATAGTTATCTTGTGCCTTTTGCTATTACGGGAAAATATAAATTTTTTAAAAACAATTTAAAAATAGAATTTATTAAACCCTTTAAAGTAAATAATTTAGATGTAGAAGATGCAAATAACTTATTGTATGATAAAATTAAAAGTGTTATAGAAAAAGGAGAATAAAATGGAAGCGATAATGATTGATCTAATGGAAAAGTTTGGTTATTTAGCAATAACATTATTTCTTTTCATAGAAAGTATATTTCCTCCTATTCCGTCTGAAGTTATTTTAACATTTGGTGGCTTCATTACTACCATTACATCAATGAATGTAGCTTTAGTTATATTTTTTTCAACGTTAGGAGTATTACTAGGAGCAATTGTGTTATATTATTTGGGAACTATTTTTGATGAAAAAAGATTAATTAAAATAGTTACTAGTAAAAGATTTCGATTTTTAAGATTAAAAGAAAAAGATATTAAAAAAGCTAATAGTTGGTTTACTAAACATGGTCCCAAAACGGTTTTATTTGGTAGATTCATTCCTGTTATTAGAAGTTTAATATCTATTCCAGCAGGAATGAATAGAATGAATATGAAATCTTTTTTAACACTAACTATTATAGGTTCTACTATTTGGAATACAGTGCTTGTTTTAATAGGAAGAAAAGTAGGACATGAATGGCCTAAAATAGTAGCGGCTATGGATAAATTTTCCCATTTAGTTTTAGGCATAATTATTGTTTTAATTGTAATAGTTATTGTGGTTTTTTATACAGTAAGAATAAGAAAAGAGAAATTAAATGATTGAATTTATTGAAATATTAAAAGTAGTTTTTTATGGCTTTATTGAAGGAATTACTGAATGGTTACCAATAAGTAGTACAGGCCATTTAATTTTAATTGAAAGTATAATTAATTTAAATGTTAGTGAAAAATTTTTGGAAATGTTTAGAGTAGTTATTCAATTAGGCGCGATTTTAGCAGTAGTGTGGTTATATTTTAATAAATTAAATCCCTTTAGTTCTAAAAAAACTCAAGTAGAAAAAAATAAAACATGGAGTCTTTGGCTAAAAGTTATAATAGCTACTATACCGGCGGCTATTATAGGTTTATTTTTTGATGACTTTTTAGACAAATATTTATATAATTCAATAATTGTTGCAATAATGCTTATTTTAGTTGGAATTGTATTTTTAATTATTGAAAGTAAAGAAAGAACTATTAAAACAAAAGATGTTTTTGATATTACTTTTAAATTAGCAATATTCATAGGTCTTTTTCAAATATTATCCTTAATTCCCGGTACTAGTAGATCAGGTATAACAATTATAGGTGGATTATTACTTGGTTTATCCAGAGCATCTGCAGCGGAGTTTACATTCTTTTTAGGAATTCCTGTAATGTTTGGGGCAAGCTTTTTAAAAATAATGAAGTTTGATGGAATATTTACTTCATCTGAGATTTTAATACTTATAATAGGTTCTTTAACGGCATTTATAACATCAATATTAGCTATTAAGTTTCTAATTAATTATATTAAACAAAATAATTTCAAAATATTTGGTTACTATAGAATCATTTTAGGTATTATAGTTTTACTTTATTTTTTCTTATAACCTTGAAAAGTATTTCTTCTTTTTAATTCTTTATCTATATCGTTTAGTAAAACAAATTTTTTTAATAGCCAAGTAGGTTCAATTAAATCATTTTTATCTGGATCTCCGGTAATTCTTTCGATAACAATTTTCTCATCTAAAAGTTCTAACTGATCACAGATAATGTCTATATATTCATCTTTAGTTAAAAGCTTAAATTCATTATTTAAATACATCTTTTCTAATGGCGTAGACTTATTTATGTATAAAGCATGTATTTTAATCCCATCAATGGATAAATCATTTAATAAACTTATTGTATTTAACATATCTTTTTTTGTTTCATGAGGAAGACCATTTATAATATGTGCAACTACGTTAATGTTTTCTTTTTTTAATTTTTTAACTGTATTAATAAAACTATCTACGTTATGACCACGATTAATTAATTTTAAGGTTGAATCATTACTTGTTTGTAAGCCTAGTTCTACTTTTAAAAACGTTTGTTTATTTAACTCTTTTAAATAATTAAACCACTCATCACTAATAGAATCAGGTCTTGTAGCGATTGATATACCCACAACTAAATCCTCTTGCAAAAAATAATCAATTACATTTTTATAATCTAAATAATTAGTAAAGGTGTTAGTTCCAGATTGAAAATAAATAATATATTTACTATTAGGCCACTTCTTTTCCATGTGTTTAATAGTTTTTTTATATTGTTTTATAATATCAACTTCACTAGTAATATTAGCTTTACTAAAGTCTTTACAATATATACAACCACCTTTTATTTTATTAGGACAACTTGCATTCATATTAATTGGAATTTTAAAAACCTTAGAATTAAACTTGTTTCTAAGAAAAT
>CAZBGT010000050.1:0-4118 GCA_964491615.1 uncultured Muribaculaceae bacterium | reverse complement strand
CAACTCCTTTAATCTTCAAATCCTTCTTTCATTATTTTTTCTATTAAAGAGATATCTCCGGAATCAGTGATAGTCTTATTTTTTAAGACGTGTACTTTATTAGGAGATAAATATTTAAATATTTTATCATTATGAGTAATAATTAAAATAGTTGGCTTAAATTTTTTGTAGTATTCTTTTAATGAGTTCATGATTATTTTAAAAGAATCAACGTCTAATCCGGAATCTATTTCATCTAATATTATAAACTCAGGTTCTAAAACCCATAAATGTAAAAGTTCATTTTTCTTTCTTTCCCCACCACTCATACCTAAGTTGATCTCTCGATGAATAAAGGTTTTAGGAATTGATAGCTTTTCACAAATTGCTTCTAATTTTTTATTAAACTCAAATACATCTATTTTTTCTTTATTACTTAAAACACTTCTTAGCATTTGAGCATTTGTTACTCCCTCAACTTGAATAGGGCTTTGACTTAATAAAAATATTCCTTTTCTAGCAATTTCAAATGTGTTCAGCTTAGAAATTACCTCATTGTTAAAAACAATGTCTCCATTTTTAATATCATATTCAAAACTTTTTAAAATAACTTTAGATAAAGTACTTTTGCCTGCACCATTTGGTCCCATAATTGCGTGAACTTCTCCATTAGGGATTTTTAAGTTTAATTTATCTAAAATTAATTCATCGTTTGCATAAACGGTTAAATTATTTATGTTTAACATGTAATCACCAAGTTAATTTTACCATATAAATACCAATTTTGTCTTTACAAGTTCAAGTATTTAATATATAGTTAGTTCAGGTGGATACATTTATGAAGCACGCACTTCTTAGGTTATTAGAAACAGAAAAATATTGCGAAGACAGCATAGTTAAAGGGCTAACTACGCATAAATATAGTACTGATGAAGAGCTCAGGAATTTATTGTTAGGCTTAAAATTAGAAAACGTTAGATACGACTTAAACAAAAAAAGAAAGTCCGTTCTAGTACATTCTAATTTTTTTATTGCAAACTATGATAAAAATGTACCGGTTTTTAAACCCTTTGATAGAGATTTAATTAAGACTTCTTTAAACGAATTAAAGATGGAAGGTTTAATTTATCATGAAAAAAGAAATAATTCTTATACCTTAATGGGTGAAGATTCCTTTGTTGCGAAAGTAGCGTCAACTAAAAAAGGAATTCTTTTTTTTGAACATGAAGGAAAAATGCACTTTATTAGCAAAGATGAAGCTAGGGGTGCATTATATGACGACACCGTTATTATAAAAAAATATAAAGACGAGTTTTCAATCCACTCCATTATTAAAAGAGGAACCTCAAAGTTAATTGCAGAAGTTGTTTTAAATAACGGAATTAAAGAAATTAAACTATTAAACGTTTCCGAAAAATATCCACTTTACCTTGAAAGACACAACTATGAAAAATTTAATGTTGGTGATCGCTTTACTATTTCATTAAGCGATATGAAAGTTAATCGTAGATTTGTTGGTAAAGTTGGTGAATTAATATGTAATAAAAGTGATATAAACAGTGATTATAAATCACTTTGTGCCTCGTATGGATTTAGGTTTGACTTTAGTGATGAAACTAAAGAGGAAATTAAATATTTAAAAGACAAAGTAACAGAATCTGACTTAGAAAACAGAGTTGATTTAAGAGATAAAAATATATTTACTATCGATGGAATTGATGCGATGGATTTAGATGACGCTGTATCAATTGAGCGAACAAAAAATGGTGTTATCTTACAAGTTCATATAGCTCATGTTAGTAATTATGTTAAACCAGATTCAGCAATATACCTTGATGCTTTTCAAAACGCTAATAGTTTATATTTTCCTCAGTCAGTTAATCCAATGTTTCCAAGAGAACTATCAAATGGAATTTGTTCGTTGCATGAAGGAGTAGATAGATTAACCAGAACTTTTGAAATTCATTACAATAAATTAGGCGAAGTTGTAGATATGAAAAACTACAAATCGGTTATTCGTTCTAAGAAGAAAATGAATTATGATGTAATTAATCACTATTATAGAACTGGAGAATATCCTGAAGAATATGCTCCTTTTATTCAAGATATTGAGGAGATGTTTACCTTATCTGACAAATTAACATCACAAAAATTAACTAGAGGTTATATTGGTTTAGAAAATGATGAGTTGTGTTTTGAATTAGATGAAAACAACTTTCCTATAGCGGTAAATTCTAGGCAAGTTGGTAAAGGTCAAGAGTTAATCGAAAACTTTATGATCGCTGCTAACGAAGCAATATCAGTAATGGCCGGAACTCTTCCCTTTCCTTTTCGTAATCATGGTTTTCCTGATCCTGAGAAATTAAATGAAACGCTTAAAGATATTGAAAATATTGATTTGAAATTATGTTCTAATTTAAATGGTAATTCTAATCAAGTTTTACAAGTTATTTTAGAAAGCTTAAAAGATAAAGATAACTTTATAGTAATTTCGAGATTAATTTTATTTTCACTTCAAAAAGCTTATTACAGCTCAAATAACATAGGCCATTTTGGTTTAGCTTTAGAAAGTTATACACACTCAACTGCGCCTATTAGAAGAATTGTTGATTATTGGGTACATCACTTATTAGATTTATATGAAGAACAAAACCTTACTAACGAAGAATTAAATGATTTATATGTTACCGTTGAAAATATTTGTAGTCATGCTTCTTTAAAGGAAAGAGAAACAGATTTATTAGCTTACCAAGTTGATAAATTAGAAATGGCTAAGTACATGTCCAAAAGAATTGGTGAAGGTTATAAAATGTTTATTCAAGACATTAAAAAAAGCCATTTAATAGTTAGAGCCAAAGGCTTAAACGAGGGCATTGTAAAATATAATGATTTTGATGGTTTTGCTGCAAAAATAAAAAGAAAGAAAATGATTCTTGGTACAGATGGTTATTTATATAAAATTGGAGACAGTTTAGATGTAAATGTTAAATCTGCTTCTATTGAAGACGGTAAAGTGTATTACAAAGCTAAACTACCAAGTTATGAAAACGAGGCTGTAGAAGTAATAAGGGTTAGAGAGTAATTTCTCTTAACTCTTTTTTTATGATTGAATACAGATAAGTTTTAACTTTTTTATCTGTTAAAGTTTCTATATATTCTTTATAACCTTTTAGTTGTTTAAAATATTCTTCTTTATCGATGTTTTTTAATTTATAATCAACGATTATAAATTCTTTTTCTTTTTCTAAAAGTAAATCAATACTTCCCACTTTTTCTACATTATCTAATTCGTAAATAAATTCATACTCCGAATAATAATTAATAACATCTTTTAAAATTTCATTTTCTAAAAAGGCATCTATATAAGGATTATTAGTTAAAACTACATTGAAAAAATCAATGTTTTCTAACATACTGTGTAAAACATTCCCTTCTTTGATAAATTTTTTGGAAGCATTATCCAAATATTTTATTTCATCATTAGAAAAAATTTGTTTTTCATAAGTTATATATTTTTCGTTATTTTCTTCAACTACTATTTTTTCAAAAAATGGTTTTAAATTCGTTTGGAAGTTGTTTTCTTTTATAAATTTATAATTAGAATCAACATCAATGTCGTGGTAGGTTATAAAATCTTTAAAGTTATTTTGTACGGATTCTAACATATCTTGAAAAGATCTATAATTTAAACGGTATACATCCGGTACTAATAAACTTTTGTAATTTATATCTTCTTTAAATTCTGTAAGTACAATTATTTTTTCTCTTGCTCTGCTTAATGCTACATAAAACAATCTTATCTTTTCACTTATTTCATCAACCATATATTCATTTTTAGCTAACTCTTTTAAAAATGTGTTTTTTAAAAAAGGATTAGAAGTTGGTAAAATCAAACCATAATTTTTGTGATAAATAAATCTGGATTGAACATCTTTTAAATTAAATTTTGGCTTTAATCCTGGGTAATAGACAATCGGAAATTCTAGACCCTTTGACCCATGAATTGTCATTAACTTAACCCCATTTGATTCGCCTTTGTTGAAATTGTGTCTAAGCTCTATATCCCCATCAATAATACTTTGTAAATAATTTACAAATTCATCCAAGTCATAATTTGAATCTAATTCATTTGATAGATT
>CAZBGT010000049.1:0-4196 GCA_964491615.1 uncultured Muribaculaceae bacterium | reverse complement strand
TGAAAAATTTCAAAAAGAATATTTAGCCATACCTGTTTTAACAGGAAGAAAAACGGAGCTAGAAAAATTTGCAGGAGCAGATATCACCTATACTGTAGAAGCCATGATGTATGATGGAATTGCTTTGCAAAATGGTACAACCCATTATTTTGGCACTAATTTTTCTAAGGTGTTTGATATTAAATTTTTAAATGAATCAAATGAATTGACTTATCCTCATCAAACTAGTTGGGGAGTTTCAACAAGAATGATTGGTGGTCTAATAATGGTTCACAGTGATGATAATGGATTAGTCCTACCTCCTAAAATTGCTCCTTTTAAAGTTATTGTTATTCCAATAGGAACTGTAGAAAAAGAACTTGATTTGCTTAAAAGAGATTTATTAGAAAATAATATCACTTTTAAAATAGATAACACAAATAAAAGTCCAGGATACAAATTTTCTGATGCAGAGGTTAAAGGTTATCCTGTGAGAATTGAATTAGGAGAAAGAGATTTAACAACAAATGAGGTAACATTAGTTAGAAGAGACACTTTAGAAAAAATTAAAATACCTTTTGGTGATTTAATAAAAACTTTAAATGATCTATTAGAAGATATTCAAAATAATTTATATGAAAAAGCATTAAAAAGAAGAAACGAAATGTTGTATGTCACAAACGACTATGAAGAATTTAAAAAAATAGCTGCCTCCAAACCAGGATTTATTAAGGTAAATTGGTGTGGACATGATGAGTGTGAAGTGAAGATTAAAGACGAGACAACTTTGAAATCAAGGTGTATAATAGAAGATGAAGTAGCAGACGGCAATTGTATTGTATGTGAAAAAACAGCAAAACATAAAATTTACTTCGGAAAACAATATTAAATAGAAAGGGGCTCTAGTGGAAGAAATATTTATTAACCCAGATAATTTAACAAAAGAACAAATTGATAAAACTGCGGTTAGAGCTAAAGCATTAATTATAAACGATAGAGAAGAAATTGTGTTAGGTTTTTCATTAGGAACATACCAGTTTCCAGGTGGACATTTATCTAATGGGGAAGATGCTTGTGGATGTTTAAAACGAGAAGTTTTAGAAGAAACAGGAATAGAAATTAAAGAAGATAATTTAAAACCTTTTGCATCAATTACAAATTACGTTAAAAATTATAGAGATAGTGGTTTGAATAGAGAAAATGTTATTTATTATTATTTAATAAGAACTAATGACGAGCCCGACTTGTCGCGAATGGATCACGACGAATTAGAACAATTGGGTAATTTTCAAGTAGTAAAAGTTCCATTAAACGAAATTAATGAGTTATTAATTAAAAGCATTCCATATAATACCATTAATGAAATCATAGTAGATGAAATGCTTAAAATAATAGATATTTATAGAAGCAAAAAAGAGGTGTTATGAAAGATTTAAAATTTTTAAAAGAAAATGGAGTTGACACAGAAACTAGTTTAAGCTTATTCGGTGACTTAGAAACTTATAATGAAACTATGGAAGATTTTTTATCTGGGATTGATAATAAGTTACAGAGTTTAGAAAAAAATAAAAACACTGATGAATTATACAACTATGCAATATTTGCTCATTCTATTAAAAGTGATGCAAGGTATTTAGGTTTTAAAACCGTTGCGGATGTAGCTTTAAAACATGAAACTGCAGGAAAAGAAAACAACCAACATTTCATATTGAAAGATTATGATAATTTAATATCGAATATTAACGAAATGATTAATGTGATTAAAAGATATTTAACAGAAGAACCGGATCAAAAAACAGAATCTAAAACATGCAAAAAAACAATTCTTGTTGCAGATGATTCTCCTTTAATTACAAATTTAATTTATAAAGCTTTATCAGGCGAATATAATGTAGTAGTTGCATCAGATGGTGAAGAAGTAATTAGTAGGTTAAATAGTAATATAGATATATTGTTATTAGACTTAAACATGCCAAACAAAAACGGTTTTGAAGTACTGGAACATTTAAAGCAAAACAATTTATTTAATAATTTAAGAGTTTCAATTATTACAGGAGACGAGGAAAGAGAAACCATCACAAAAGCTTTCACTTATCCAATCGTTGATATGTTAATCAAACCTTTCTCAATCGAAGAATTGAAAAGAATTGTGTTAAAAACTTTACAATAATTTAAAATAAAAAAACGTTTCTGAATGAAACGTTTTATAATGCATCAATTTCCGGAATTATTCTTATTTCGCCTTTACCTAATACGGCATCTACAATGTTTGAATCAAAGTCTTTTAAGTCTTCTTCAACATCGATAACTCTTAACAACTCATCAACACTGGTAGCGCCTTCCATTACTTTATAAGCTCCATCTTCTAAAATAGAAATAACATCGCCTTCTTTATAAACTAAATCTCTAAGGTGTTTTTTATCCGCATCAGATGTAATTGCATCTTTTATATCTTGACTGATTACTAAAACTTCTTGTAAAGCAATTCGTCCCTTGTAACCTCTAATGCAATAATCGCAACCAACTGGTGTATATAACTGATTAACTTCTTTGTTTGTTATAACTTTAAACAAGTTTCTTTCATAATCAGTAGTTTTTCTTACTTCACGACACTTCAAACATAATCTTCTAACTAATCTTTGAGAAATAATACCCGTTAGAGAAGATCCCAATAAGTATCTTTCAACATCCATATCAAGTAATCTTTCTACAGTACTTAAAGAACTATTGGTGTGAATGGTAGAAATAACTAAGTGCCCAGTAATTGAGGCTCTAACAGCTATTCTCGCAGTTTCATCGTCACGAATTTCCCCAATCATTATAATATCGGGGTCTTGTCTTAAAATACTTCTTAAACTTGTTGCAAATGTTAAGCCAATCTCACTCATAACTTGAACTTGATTTATACCATCAATTTTCATCTCTATCGGATCCTCAACAGTTATTATATTTCTCTCAGGTCTATTTAATATTTGAAGCATGGAGTAAACAGTAGTGGATTTACCAGTACCTGTTGCTCCACTAACTAAAACAATGCCGTTTGGAACACTAATTAATTTTTTTACCTTTTCTAAATTAGGGGCTGAAAAACCAAGGTTGTCCAAACCATCTGTACTCATTTTGTAATCTAATATACGAATAACGATTTTTTCGCCATCTGATATAGGCAAACTACTAACACGCAAGTCTAAAGAAGAATCTTGCGTTAAAGATTTAATAGCTCCATCTTGTGGAAGCCTAGTTTCGGTTATATTCATACCAGATATAATTTTAATTCTGGTTATTAAGTTTCTTTTTACTGAATCAGGAACTTTAGCATATTCAATTAATTCGCCGTCAATTCTAATTCTTACATTTAAATCAGTTGGTGTTGGATCGAAATGGATGTCAGAAGCGCTTTTTTCGATAGCGTCAAGAATCATATCGTCAACTAAATCAACAACCGGTTTATTTTCGTAATCAAATTCTTTAAACATCAAAACGCCTCTCTATTCTCTTATTTATTATACTAATTAATTTATGCTTTGTAAACTCATTTAATAAATTGACAATAAAAGCGTTTTTTGATAGACTTATATTGTTTTAAAACATTTTGTTAAAACCGCACTAAATGGGTAAAAAGTTACATTAGTACACCTTAAAGGCGCGACTTATTTAAAGGAGGTATGAAATGAAAGCAGTAATCGAAACTGGTGGTAAACAATACTATGTTCAAGTTGGAGATAAATTATATGTTGAAAAACTTGATGTTGAAGCTGGAAAGACCGTTAAAATTGACAAAGTTCTATTTTTAAATGGTGTAGCAGGTACACCATATGTTGATGGAGCATCTGTTGAATGTAAAGTTGAAAAAAGTGGTAAAGCTAAAAAAATTAAAGTGTTTAAATTTAAACCTAAAAAAAATTATCAAGTGACCCAAGGTCATCGTCAGCCATATACACTTTTAACAGTTGAAAAAATTAATGGTTAATTATGATTGTAGTTAATCTTAAAAAGAATCTTATAACTATTGAAGGGCACGCTAGTGATAATAACTACGGTAATGATATAGTTTGTGCCAGTGTATCTAGTATTGTATACACAACGATCAATGCAGTTTTAAACTTTGATAAAGATTCTATTAAAGTAGTAGATAATAAAAATTTAAGTATAAAAGTTATTAAAAACAATAAAGAAACTGAAATTTTATTACGTAACATGGTGACTCTGTTAGAAGA
>CAZBGT010000048.1:0-4414 GCA_964491615.1 uncultured Muribaculaceae bacterium | reverse complement strand
AATTTATCTTTTAAATATGTATAAGTTTTTCCTACATCAAAAAGAAATTTTAGATTATTGATTTCTATATATAAACTATTTCCTTTTGAGCCACTACAAAGAGATATTATTTTAATCATTTATATAAAGCTTTCATTGGATCTATAAACTTAACTACTTTACCAGTATATGGTTCACCTTCACTAAAAGCTAAGTGTAAGTGTGTACCTCCAGTTGGATTTTTAGGAGTTGGCTTTGGTCTAACATCACCAGTATTACCCATTGCGCCAATATGTTCTCCTCTTTTTACAACTTGTCCTGGTTTTACTTTAAAACTTTTTAAGTGTAGGTATGAAGAATAATAATTATTTCCATGATCTATAACGATATACGTTCCTCTTTGTTGTGCCGTTGCAGCAGCTTGAGTTACAATTCCGTCTCCAATAGCATAAATTGGAGAACCATATCCTGTTCCAGAAATATCAATTGCGTTATGAAACTCCCCACGTCCACGTGTCCCAAAATAACTTGTTATTTTATAGTGGGGCTTTGTAGCCCAACCCCAGTCTAGACCGTTATCTACATAAGTTCCTACTACCCAACCTGTTCTACTTCCTTTAGTTACAATTTGTTCAACAGTGTCTCTAATTACTATTGAATCTGATATTTTAACCTCTGGGGAAGCCTCACCATTAACTACAAGATATCTTTGGGTTGTTCTAGTAATACCGTTTACTCCTGCTTGAGTTATTTCAGAATAATTACTCGGTTTAGTACTGTCATAAGCTGTAGTAGTCACAAATTTTTGTTCAACGTCTTCGTATTTTTTGTGTTCAACAACCATATCTAACACAGGATTTAATACTGTGATATTAACATCGGTATCAACCTTTAATAATGCTTCTTCACTTCTATATTCAGGATTCGCTACTAAAAACTCTTTTGTATTAATAGCATATTTTTCCGAAATGGATTCAATGCTATCACCTAGTTGAACACGATATGTTTGAATTTCTTTATCTTCACCAAATAATAAGTACTGGATTAATTCATCAGCTTCTTTAAAGATTTTATCTTTAACACTAACAAATCCTTCTTTTATAGATATCGATTCGGCAAAATACATTGCTTCAATATAGTCTCCGGTTAGTTCAATACTTTCTTGAGTTCCTTCTAAATAATCATTAAAAGAATTATCTCCTACGAAAGAATATACAAATCTTTGAATAGCTTCATCAAAAACTTCTCTTTTAGTTACATTTATTACAACTTCGGTTCCGTCTTCTTTTTTAGCCGTTATAATATAGCCTTCTATAGTAAAGTCTTCTTCTTTTTCTATTGTGTTATAAATTTCTTCGACTGAATCAAAATTGTTATTAAAAGAATTAGTTTTAACAATATTAAACTCAGAAGGCGGATAAACATTATCTACATCGAATTCGTTTTTAATTCCTTTTTGTTTATGGTTTATCAAAGAGTATAACTCTTTATCATTTTCAATTAAACCAACTTCTTGTCCTTTTAGATAGATTTTATATACTTCGGTAGCACTATTAAACGTTTCATTATTATTAAGGCTTAAAAAGCATGTTAAAACAATAATAACAAGTATTATAAATGAATAAAAATAATTAATAAGTTTCATTACTCGTCAGCCCTTTTATTTTTCAATACACTTTTAAAAGAACCGGTATTTAATTCAAACATTAACTCAACAGTTCCCAAAGTTCCTTTTCTATGTTTTGCAATTGTTAATTCAGCCGGAACTATTTTTTGGTTAACTTCTTTTTTCTCATAATAATCTTTACGATTTATAAATAAAACCATATCAGCATCTTGTTCTAGTGACCCAGATTCTCTTAAATCTGCTAGTAAAGGTTGATTACTTTCCCTTTTTTCTGCAGTTCTAGATAATTGAGATAACGCTATTACAGGGACTTTTAATTCTAAAGCCATAGTTTTTAAACTTCTTGATATTTCAGAAACCTCAACTTGTCTTGATTCGACTCTTCTACTACCACTTGAAATTAATTGTAAGTAGTCTACAACAATTAAGGCTAAACCTTTTTCACTGCTTGCAAGTCTTCTACATTTAGCTCTTATTTCTGCTGCTGTGATACCAGCATTATCTTCTATAAATATATTTGTATCGGCAAGTTGGCTTAATGCTTCATTATATTTTTTCCAATCATTTTCCAACATATTACCAGTTTGTAATTTATATGAATCTATTTGTCCAATTGAAGAAATCATTCTATTAACTAGCATCTCTCCAGGCATTTCTAAGTTAAATATTGCAACTGCTGCATCAGTAGTAGAAGCTGCATATGTAGCCATATTTAAAGATAAGGCGGTTTTACCCATTCCTGGTCTTGATGCCATAATAATTAATTCTCCTGGTTGGAATCCAGTAGATATTTTATCAAAGTCATATAAACCTGTCTCTAAGCCTGTTATGGCTCTTTTGTTTTTAGCTAATTCTTCTAACTTCTCTTGAGCTACTCTTAATAACTCTTGAATTTGCATAAACTCACCAGTTGATCTTGCTCTTACAACATTTAATATGTTTTGTTCTGATCTATCTAATAAGTTATTAACATCTTCTTCTTCATAAGCATTTTCAACTATTTCATTAGCGGTATCTATTAAGTTTCTTCTAATGGCATTTTCACGAACTATATTTATATAATATTCTAAATTAGCTGCTGTAATAACCGAGTTAATAACTTCAGTTAAATAATTAAGGGTAACTATATTAATGTTTTTAGTTTTTTCCAGTTTGTTTTGGACCGTTCTTAAATCTATTGCCTCTTTAGAGTTATACATCTCTTTTATAATATTAAATAATATTTTATTTCTCTCATCAAAAAACATATCCGTAGATAGTTCTTCACAAACCTTCTCGGCTTCGTAATTATTTATAAATACTATACCTAAAACACTTTTTTCAGCTTCAATATTGCTAGGCATTACTCTGGCCATTGTTCCTCCTATTTAGTTAAGGTTACTTTTATTTTAAAGACTACATCTTTATGTAACTTTATTTTAACTATATGCGTTCCTAAAACATCTATGTTCGAATCGGTAACGATTGTTTTTTTATCAATGTCATATCCCATTTTTTTAAGTTCATCACTAATTTGTTTTGTCGAGATAGACCCAAATACTTTTTCACCTTCACCAGTTTTAACTTTAAAGATAAGTTCTTTTTCTTTTAACTTTAATTTTATTTCATTTAATTTTTCTAATCTTTTAAGTTCTTTTTCTTTTTGAATCTCTAATTCTTTTTCTAATACTTCATTACTTTTTTTAGTATAAGGTATCCCAAGTTTGTTTTTTATTAAAAAGTTGTTTGCATAACCATCAGAAACATCGATTATATCGTTTTTCTTGCCTTGTCCTTTAACGTCTTTTAACAAAATAACTTTCATAAACACCTCTTTATGTATTATATAATTTATTTAATACTATTGCAAAATTAAGCAGGGTTTTCGCAATACTCTTTTTTAGCATTCCAGTAGTTATCATGGTTTTCTTTGATTGAACTCGCTATTAAAGGGTAGTTTGTTTTATAATCAAATGACTTAGCGTCGCATAATAACCCTACTGAATAAGCGTATTTGTCATCTACTATAAATATTTCGTGATATACACTATCTACTAAACCATATTTGAAATACATCTTAGTGTTAAATATATCTTTTACCACAGATGATTTTTTAGCGTTATCTGCGGACTCAAACAATTCTTTATAATAATCATCGCCTTTTAATGTATATAAATAATCTAAATATATTATTGAATCTTCTCCTGTAAGTAATCCGAATATATCCCACCCGTTAAATGAATTTTTAGTTCCTTTTTCTTCCCAAAACTCTTTTGCTTCAATAGTAGAATAGTTTTCTACCAACATTTTATATGCTATGTTATCAGAATCTTCTACAGAATGATTTAATAAAAACTGTAATGTTAAGTTGCTTTTATCACTCATAAATTGAATTATTCCAGAACCTCCAGCAGTATTTCTAGGATGATAAGGTATTACTTTATCAAATTCATCAATATCTTCTTTTAGTAAGTCATATATGTAAATTGCAAAGGGTAATTTTAATACACTAGCAGCATAATAAACATGATCCATTCTTTTGCTAATAACTAATTTATCTTCGGTTAAGTCCTTATAGAAAAAAGTGTAGTTTTCTCCTAAATTAGAGACAACAGAAAAATCATAATTATAATCATATTCTTCACTCATACATTTATTATATGCTTCTAGTTTTAGCCTTGCTTCTTCTTTAAGACGCTCTTGCTCAAGAAACACTTTTTTATCATTTTCTACTTTAAAATAAAAAAAAGTTCCGAACAATATAGCGATTGCAATTAAAAATAATACCGCTTTTTTCATATTATTATTATATCATTAATTTATTTAATA